>DASSGI010000284.1:0-2289 GCA_035857655.1 Casimicrobiaceae bacterium
AGGGGAGCATCGCCTGGTACCCCGCTTCCGCTCAGGCCCAGCGCGGCTTCTGCAGCCGTTGCGGCTCCAGTCTGTTCTGGAAGCCCGACGGCCGCGAGACCGTCTCGATCGCTGCCGGCTCGCTCAACGCTCCAACCGGGATGAAGACGGTCCGCCATATCTTTGCGGCAGACAAGGGCGACTATTACGCGATCGCGGATGACGTGCCGCAGGACCCGGGGACGATGTCAGGGAATCCAGTCACGTTCTAGACGCATGTGCGCATCACTCGGAATGGTCGGATCTCGTCGAGGATCGAAGTGTGCGATCCGGCCCCAAGGGATCCGACATCTGATAAGTTGTTCAGTAAGCGCAGCGGGATGCGCGGAAACGCCGGATGCTCGCGATCGGCCTCGCGCTTCGCGCGACGTGATCTGTCGCGCCTCGGGCGATGGCTTGCTATTCGCCTTGCATCTAACCATCCGGTTAGGTAACCAACTGGTGAGATGCAAGCCGACGCGTTGAGCCAGACGTTCGCCGCGCTCGCCGATCCGACCCGCCGCGCGATCTTGAAGCGGCTGGCGGCGGGACCCGCGAACGTGAAGGAGCTGTCGCGACCGTTCGACATGAGCGGTCCGGCGGTGTGCAAGCACCTGCGCGTCCTCGAGCGTGCGGGCCTGGTCCGGCGCCGTCGAGAAGCGCAGTCGCGCCCGTGCGAGCTCGATCCCGCGCCGCTCAAGGAGATCGCCGCGTGGACCGACGCGTACCGCGGGTTCTGGGACGCGGGCTTCGATCGGCTGGGTGCGTATCTGAAACAGCTGCAGCAACCCACCGGAGGGCGCCATGCGCGTCGCCGCAAGCGCTGATCTGATCGACGACCGCGAGTACGCGGCGCCGCCCGAGCTGGTCTTCGAGGCGTGGACCAAGGCCGAGCACTTCGCGCGCTGGTTCGCGCCCGACAACGTCGAGGTGCCGCTCTGCGAGATCGATGCGCGCCCCGGTGGCGTGATCCGATTCCAGCATCGCTGGCCGGAGGGACAGCTCGTCTCGATCCGCGGCGTGTTCGACGAGGTCGTGGCGCCGACGCGCCTGTCGTTCACGTTCACGTTCGTCGATTCGAACGATCGCCCGACGGTCAACGCGATGATGCCCGAGTGGCCCGTCGGGGCGCACATCGTGATGACGGTGGAGCTGGTTGCCACCGCGCGCGGGACTCGCATGACCGTGGCGCAGCGGGTCGCCGAACCGGAGCTCGCCGATTCGGCACCGATCGTGCGCCATCGGAAACTCGCAGCGATCGGTTGGAGCCAGACGGCGGAGCGCCTCGTCGCGTATCTCGAACGGAGGGCACCATGGGCAAGCTGATCTACATCGCGAACATCTCGCTCGATGGCTACGTCGCCGACCGCGCCGGAAACTTCGGCTTCACCGTCCCGACACCCGAGGTGTTCTCGACGATCCTCGAGCTCGTGCGAGGCGCCGGGACGTACGTGTACGGCCGCAAGATGTACGAAGTCATGGCGGCGTGGGAGACGGCGCACCTGACGCCCGATGCACCGTCGTTCCTGCCCGGCCTGGGCGATCTCGAGCGCGACTTCGCGAACGTGTGGCGCGGGGCCGACAAGCTCGTGATCTCGACGACGCTAGCCACCGCGACAACGCAACGAACGCGCATCCTGCCCTCCTTCGACGCCGACGCGATCCGCCACCTGAAGCGCGACCAGACGCTCACGGTGGGCGGACCGCACCTCGCCGCGGCGATGCTGAACGCCGATCTCGTCGACGAGCTTCACGCCTTCGTCGTTCCGATCATTCTCGGAGGCGGGAATCCCTGGCTCCCGCCAGACCTCCGACGAACCCTCACGCTCGTGGGCGAGCGCCGGATCGGCGGCGTCGTGCACCTCCACTGCGCGCAGTAGCGGATCCCGGACTCCAGTTCCTAGCCTAGGCGTCCGCGCTACAGCGCGCACACCGCGCAATCGGGGTCGCTAGAGCGACGAGCCCATCTCCGTCGAGATCGGCTCCTTCCACGCGACACACGTCGTCGTGCACGTCGGGATCCTCCGAACATTCGAACATCGGGTCGAGCGCGCCGCTCTGACCTCCGAGGATCAGGATCGACTCGCGGTGTCGATCGACCGACATCGACGCGCCGCCGCGCGGCGTCGGCAGCGATTGCGCATTCACGACCTCGTGCCATGCCCCTTCCTACTTTGGGTACTACGGCATAAGCTCGCGTGCGCGTAGCACGTTGAGCGGACCGCCGCGGTGCGTTTGGTAGGCCACACTACCGCCACGAGCCGCTTGGCG
>DASSGI010000285.1:0-6020 GCA_035857655.1 Casimicrobiaceae bacterium
GTCGATCATCCCGGCGGCCTCGATTGCGCCGATCATGGTCGTCGCGCACGCCATCACCGTCGAAAACGCGGGAATGGCCGGCGACACGCCGGCGTCCATCAGCACTTCGCGCGCGAGATTGCTCCATGTGAGATTGGGAACGACCGCGCCCCAGACGGCGAAATCCGGAGCGCCTCCGTCGAGGAGCTCGATCATGTGGCGGACGACCGGCGTCGAGAGCTCGATCGCGTCGAGACCGGCGAGCGGACCGTCGACCTTCGCGAACGGTGTGCGCACGCCTGCGGCGAGCCAGATCTCCGTCGACGGCGAAAGCGCGCCCATCAGATCGTAAACAATGTTGACAATCTCGGCATGGCCGATAAAGGCGTCGCCTCACGACAGCGTCGGTGCATGATACGCTTCCTTGATCGTTACCTCGATTTCTCGGCGCTCCGTGGCCGCCCTATACCCCGTCGACGAGCACCCGCGTCGCGAGCAGATGTTTCCGGTGCTCACGCAGGCCGAGATTGCGCGAATCGGCCGCTTCGGGACGGTGCGACGTTATCCGGGCGGGTCGCGCCTCGTCACTGCGGGCGAAACCAGCCCGGGGATGTTCGTCATACTCGAGGGATCGGTCACGACGACGCAGCGCGACGGATTCGGTCGTGTCTCCCCGATCGTCAATGCGCAGCGCGGGCATTTCACCGGGGAGGTCGCGCAACTCTCCAGCGGACCGGCGCTCGTCGATATCCACGCCGACGGCGAGGTCGAAGTGCTGCTGATCCCTCCGGATCAACTGCGCGCGCTGATCATCGCCGAGGCCGATCTCGGCGAGCGTATCGTCCGCGCGTTGATCCTGCGCCGCGTCGGGCTGCTCGAATTGGGCGCGAGCGGACCCGTGCTCCTCGGCGACCGGCAATCGCCGACAATGCTTCGACTCCAGAATTTCCTGGACCGCAACGCACACCCGCATCAGGTCGCCGATGCGACGGAGTGCGAAGCTTCCGAGTCGCTGTTCGAGCAATACGGTGCCAAGCCGCGCGACGTTCTCGCGCTTTGCCCGAACGGATCGGTGCTCGTCAATCCGTCGGAAGCCGCGCTCGCGCGCTGCCTGGGACTTCTCGATGCGAGCGAGCGCGACGAGCTCTTCGACGTCGCCGTCGTCGGCGCGGGCCCCGCGGGCTTGGCGACCGCCGTCTACGCAGCCTCCGAGGGTCTGCACGTCATCGTTGTCGACAGCCACGCGTTCGGCGGACAGGCCGGCGCAAGCGCGCGCATCGAAAACTACCTCGGCTTTCCGACCGGAATCTCGGGCCAGGCGCTTGCCGGTCGCGCATTCGTTCAAGCGCAGAAATTCGGCGCGGAGATTCTGATCCCGGCGCAGGCCGCGTCACTCGACTGCAGCGACGTGAATGGTGGCGGCGAGCTCCGACTGTCGCTCGCCGACAAGCGCCGGATTCGCGCGAAGACGATCGTGATCGCGAGCGGCGCGCGCTATCGGCGGCCCGACGTTCCGCGCCTCGCCGAGTTCGAAGGCCGCGGCGTCTCGTACTGGGTATCCGCGATCGAAGCGCGGATGTGCGCGCAGACGGAAGTCGCGCTCGTCGGCGGCGGCAATTCCGCGGGTCAGGCCGCCGTTTACCTCGCGCAAGCGGCGTCCAAGGTCCACATGCTCGTTCGGGGGCGCGATCTCGCTGCGAGCATGTCGCGCTACCTGATCGATCGGATCGACGCGACAGCGAACATCGAGCTCCATCACCTCACGCAGCTCACCGCATTGCATGGTGACGAAACGGACGGATTGGCTGCGGTAACCTGGCGCGACCGGACCGGCAGAGAATTGAAGCGCGCCGTCGGCCATCTGTTCCTTTTCATCGGTGCCGACCCCGAGACGCAGTGGCTCGAGCGCTGCGGCATCGCGCTCGACGCAAACGGCTTCGTGCTGACGGGGCAACCAGGCACACCCGGATCGCGCGTCCCTGCCTCGCTCGAGACGTCGGTGCCGGGCGTGTTCGCCGTCGGCGACGTGCGCTCGGGCTCCGTCAAGCGGGTCGGCGGCGCGATCGGCGAAGGCGCCGCCGCGGTCGCATTGATCCATCAGCATCTCGCGCTCACCGCCTGAATCGAAGCGGGAATCCCGTTACGCCGATGTTCTCGCGCAGACGCCGTCGCGGCAGCGCCAACCGGAGAGACCCCATGAATCGATCCGATCCGTTCGAGCTCACCGTCGCGATGAATGCCACCGACCACATTCTCGGCGCAGCGAACGCTGTGGTCAGCGTCGTCGAATATGGCGATTTCGAGTGCCCGAACTGCAAGCAGGCCGCGCCAGCGGTGAAGATGCTGCTCGAGCATTTCACGGGCCGCGTCCGCGTCGCGTTTCGCAACTTTCCGCTCGAGGAAGTGCACCCGCACGCGGTCGGGGCGGCGGAGGCCGCCGAATGCGCGGGCGCGCAGGGCAGGTTCTGGCCGATGCACGATCTGCTGTTCGACAATCAACCGCATCTCAAGCTGCCGCAACTTCGCGATTACGCCGATCGGCTGCAGGTCGACATGGCGCGCTACGACCTCGAGATGGACGATCACGTCTACCTGCAGCGCGTTCGCGAGCACATGCAGAGCGGCCACGACAGTGGCGTTCGCGGGACGCCGACGTTCTTCGTCGACGGGAAAGTGAAGGACGTTTCCTTCGGCATGCGGGCGCTGTTCGACGCGGTCGAAGCCGCGCTTCGAAAGCACAGGATGCCTTGACGGCCAGCCGATGAGCGATAGCGCCGGAAGCGCGCGGGTCCAGGCGGCCGCATCGCCGTGGAGCCCGCTCGCCAGCCCTCTCTTTCGCGGGCTGTGGATCGCGACGATCGTCTCGAACGTCGGAACGTGGATGCAGGACGTCGGCGCAGGTTGGCTGATGACGTCGCTCTCGACGTCGCCGTCGCTCGTCGCGCTCGTCGAGGCGGCCGACAGCCTGCCCATGATGCTGCTCGCGCTCCCTGCGGGCGCGCTCGCCGACATCATCGACCGCCGCCGTCTGCTGATCGGCGTGCAGACGTACCTGATGCTCGTCGCCGGCGCGCTCGCCGTTCTCACCCTGCTCAACCTGACGACGCCGTGGGTGTTGCTCGGTTTCATCTTTGCGCTCGGCGTCGGTGCTGCGCTCGTGAGTCCCGCGTGGGCGGCGATTGTTCCGGACCTCGTCAGGCCGGACGAGCTGCAATCGGCGGTCGCGCTCAACGGCATCGCGATCAACGTGTCGCGGGCGATCGGCCCGGCAATCGCCGGCGCCCTCGTTGCCGCAGTCGGCGCGTGGCTCGTCTTCGCTCTGAACTCGCTGTCCTACATCGCCATCATCGCGGTGCTCGTGCGCTGGCGGCGCGAGCACAAGAAGAGCACGCTGCCGGCCGAGCGGTTCCTGAGCGCGATCCGGGTCGGGATGCGCTTCGTCACGCACACGCGCGCGCTGCAGGTCGTTCTGATCCGCGGGATCGCCTTTTTCGTCTTCGCGAGCGCCACGTGGTCGCTGTTTCCGCTGATCGTGCGACGCGAGCTCGAGCGCGGACCGGAGGTCTACGGGTTTCTGCTCACGTGCATCGGCATCGGCGCCGTCGGCGGCGCGATGGTACTGCCGCGGCTGCGGGCGCGCTACTCGCGCGATGCGCTGGTTGCTGGCGCGAGCGCCCTCTATGCGGGTGCGGCGCTGATGCTGGCGCATGTACACAGCCTGAGTCTGCTCGCCGTCGCGATGCTCGCAACGGGTGTCGCATGGATCGCGATCCTGTCGGCGTTGCAGGTGTCGGCGCAAATCACGCTGCCGCCCTGGGTGCGCGCTCGCGGACTCGCCACGTTCTTCGTTGTTTTCTTCGGCGGCATGGCGCTCGGCAGCATCCTCTGGGGCCAGGTCGCGACGATCACCGGGATCCCAGTGGCGCTCACGATCGGCGCGGCGGGAATGGTCGTCGCGATTGCGCTCACGTGGCGGTTCAAGCTGGGTGACCACAGCCCGCTCGACTTCACGCCGACCGGCGACATGCCGCTGCCGGTGCTCGCCGAGACGCCCGAGCCCGACGTGCCCGTGCTGGTGACGATCCGGTACCGGGTACGTCTCGACAGGCGCGAGGAATACGTCAAGTCGATGCAGGCGGTGCGCGAGATGCGGCGGCGCAACGGCGCGTATTACTGGCAGCTCGTCCACGACTCCGAGGATCCGACGCTGTTCCTCGAATGCTTCATGGACGAGTCCTGGCTCGAGCACCTTCGGCAACACGAGCGGATGAGCGTCGCCGACCGCCAGATCCTGAACCGCGCGAAGACGTTCCTCGTGATGGGAACGACGACGAAGTCGTCGCATTGGCTCGGCGATCGCGAGCAGTGACGAGCGGCGACGGCGAAGCTCCGAACTCGACCGTAGCTAGAAAGGTATCGCGCGATGGCAACCCGAGGATTCTCCGGACGCAGGCCCCCGAAGGAAGTCGCCGCGCGCCTGCCGCCCGGTCAATACCGGACCGACGACTTCCCGGTTCTGTCGATGGGTCCGACGCCGCAGGTCGATCTCGCGACGTGGCACTTCACGCTGAGCAACGGGCCGAAGCCGATCGCGAGCTGGACGTGGAGCGAGTTCGAGCGCCTGCCGCGAACGACATGGCGCGGCGACATCCATTGCGTCACCAAGTGGACGAAGCTCGATACCGAGTGGGAAGGGGTTGGAATCGACGATCTCTTCGCTGCCGCGGGAGTCATGTCGCCGCCGCGTTACGCGCTCGCGTTATCCTACGACGGTTACGACACGAACGTTCCGGTCGCGGACTTGACCGGCGGGCGTGCGATGATCGCGACGCGCTACGACGGCGCGCCGCTCGCCGCCGAGCACGGGGGTCCAGCGCGGCTTCTCGTTCCGCACCTCTACTTCTGGAAGAGCGCGAAATGGCTGAAAGGATTGCGGTTCACGCAAAAGAACGAAGCCGGGTTCTGGGAGCTGCGCGGCTATCACCTCTACGGTGATCCGTGGCGCGAGCAGCGCTACACGAACGACCCCTGAACGGATGAGCGCGCTCCCACAGCCGGCGCTGCGCTGGCAGCAGGCGACGATCGAGCGGATCGTCCCGCAGACCCCCCGCGTGGTCAGCGTTTTCCTGCGCGCCGCGATCGGTCCGTTCGACGCGGGCCAGCACGTCGACATCCGGCTCACGGCGCCGGACGGCTACGAAGCGCAGCGCAGCTACTCGATCGCGTCGGCGCCCGGCGCGCCTGAAATCGAGCTCGCGATCGAGCGGCTCGAAGAGGGAGAAGTCTCGCCCTACTTCCACGAAATCGCACAGCCGGGCGACACGTTCGAACTGCGCGGCCCCATCGGCGGGCATTTCATCTGGCGCGCCGCTGACGGCGGACCGCTGCTGCTGATCGGCGGCGGCTCGGGTGTGGCTCCGCTGATGGCTATGGTCCGTCATCGCGCACGCGTCGCGCCGCAGACGAAGGCGATGCTCGTCTATTCGGCGCGAACGTGGGACGAGATCATCTATCGCGACGAGCTCGTCGCGCTCGAGGCGACCGACGTGAATTTTCGCCTCGTGTTGACGACGACGCGCGAGCCGCGGCGTCGATCGCACGACTACGACCATCGTCTCGACCGGACGCTGCTGCGCGAGATCATGACGGACTGGGGACACGTGCCGCGCCACGCGTACGTATGCGGCTCGAATACGTTCGTCGAAGCGGTCGCTTCGGCGCTCGTCGCGGACGGCATACCCGCCCCCATCGTTCGCGCCGAGCGCTACGGCGGCAGCGACGCGATCGAGGGCACCGGCTGACGGCTCACCACCATCCAGCGCGTTCAGTTCACCCAATTTCGCGTTCAGCCTCGCGAGGCTTGCAGGCGCAGCGCCTCGGCGACCTTGTCGGCGACGAGCATCGAAACGCGCGTGTTCGATTCGACGGTGACGCCGGCAATGTGCGGCGTCAGCAACAGGTTCGGACAATCGAACAGGGCGTCGTCTGGCGGCAAGGGCTGGATATCGAACACGTCGAGCGCCGCACCGCCGATCTTCCGC
>DASSGI010000286.1:0-6255 GCA_035857655.1 Casimicrobiaceae bacterium
CCACGGCGGCGTAGCCCACCCAGTGGCGGAGCGTCGCCGGCGCGGTGACGCCCATCCCGTCGAGGTCCTCGACCCGGATGCGCTGGTCGCCGATTGACGTCGTGTAACCGAGGATCGTTCCCGACAGCGGCGGCGCGCCACGCACGCTTCCGAGGTGCCAGGCCACGAGCAGGCCGAATGGCACCGAGTAGCGCCCGCACCACGTCCACTTGTATTCGCGATGGTCGTGGTCGGCGAGCGTATAGCGCGTGAACCTCTCGATCCTGTCGGGTCGCAGGTCGCCGCGGAAGCAATCGTTCATGATCTGCTGCTCGTGCGCGAGCGCTTTCGCGTAGCCTTCGACGTCGACTCCGTAGCGGGCGAAGTTCCGGCCGCCCCAGCCCTCGTCGCCGTAATGAACGGCATCCGTCGACGACACCAGCGCGATGCCGGCGCCCCATTCACGGCGTTCGTCCTGCATCAGCGATGCGATCGCCTGCGCGAGCTCCTGAGCGAGCTCGTTCATTCGCGCGAACGACATCGACGGCACGAGGATCGGCACGAGCTCAACGGTGCGGTTGTAGTGCTGCAGGAACGGGAGCTTCGCTTCGATCGAGTGCTCGATGCTCTGCATCTCGTCGCTCACGCGCCAGCTCCCTGCGGGGAGCTTGCCCTTGATTCTGTCGCGCAGCGGAGAAACCGCGATGTCGCCGTACGGCCCGCGCCAATGCGTGAAACTGTCGAAGACGAGCTGATCCTCGAGGCCGAGCTGCCGCGCCTTGTGCGCGACGCCGAAGACGATGATCACCGGCGCGGTGATGTTCCTCAGGACGAGCGGGTACATGTAGCCGGCGTACGCATAGTCGTCGTGCGGCGCGATCGCCATCCGCCAGCATTCGCCGGCGCCGACGCCGTTCTCCTGCAGGGTCCTTTCGAGCTTTGCGCCATCCTGCACGGCGATGCGCCGCATCACCGCCTCGATCTGGCGCTCCAGATGGGCAAAGCCGACGGTGTCGGCCAGGCCGCGAAGCTTGCGTGCCGCTTCGGCACGCGCGCCAATCGACTCAGTAGGTTGCGAGCTCATGTAACGGCGTAGCCACTTTGCGGCAAATCATGGCTGGGACCTGCCGATGACGAACCAGCGATTGCCGCGGTAGGAGTCGGCCACCACCCACGCGGCCGCGGTCAACGCCCAGGAGAGCACGGTCTCGCTCCATTGGAACGCGTTGGCGCCGGTCGCCACGATCGGTACCCACACCAGCAGCGTGAACAGCCCCATCTGCAATGCCGAAAGCGTGGCTGCCAGCCGTGCACACACGTCGATGAGCACCGCGACGCCCGCCGCAATGTACGCACCGCCGGTGAAATGCGCCCAGGCTTCAGGCGAAGGAAGCCAGCCAGGCACGAGAGTGGCCGTTTCCCTGACATAGGCGAAGTGGGCAAGGCCAAGTGGGATCAAGGCAGCACCGTAGAGCATCCGCGCGATGAGCGCGCCGCGTTCGCCGGTCGCGAAGCCCAGCCGCTTTCTGTCGCCGTTGCCGGCGAACCATGCGTACAGCACCCACGCTCCTGCGACGATGACTGTGGTCTCGGCGCAACCCTGCCATGACACTTCCACGGCGGGAGCGGCGGCGATGACCGGCAGTCTGAACAGCAGCAACCACAGCAGCAAGGAGGTGAACAGCACGCGGGCAGCGGCGGCAGCCGTGCGCCGCCAGAAGAGTCCAATGCCGGAAGCGAGCGAGACGAGCGCACAAAGGTAGACAAGGGCTTCGCGTGCGGGAACATCCTTGGGCACCGGCTCCCACACCGGGGCGAAGTCGCCCTCGATCAGTCCCAGGATTCCGATGCCGAGCATCGTCGCCGCGAAGACCGCATGTCCCGCACTGGCAATGCGCATCGCCGCATCCTCGCACATTTGTCAACATTGTTGACAAATTCCGGAATGCGCGGGATTTGCTAGCATGTGCGCTCAAGCCGGGCGGCGGAACGCCACTTCGATAACCGACAAGCGGTCGGCTCCGACGGAGACCGATCCGACCGGACATGGACCTCGGCCTTACCGACAAGATCGTCGTCGTCACCGGCGCGAGCAAGGGCATCGGGTTCGCGTGCGCTGCGGCTTTCGCCGGCGAAGGCGCGCGCGTGGTTCTCGTTTCGCGCAGCATCGCCAATCTGGAAGCGGCTCGCGCGAAGTTTCCGGCATCACGGCACGCGCCGCACACGATGGTCGCCGATCTCGTCGACGCCGATCAGGCGACACGGTTGATCGATCAGATCGAATCCGGGATCGGTCCGATCGACGTTCTCGTCAATTCGGCGGGTGCGGCGCGCCGCTCGGCCCCGGCCGATCTCGATCCGGCCGCATGGCATGCGGCGATGGATGCCAAGTACTTCAGCTACATCCACCCGCTCGACGCGGTGCTGAAGCGGATGGCGGCGCGCGGTCGAGGCGCGGTCGTCAACATCATCGGCTCCGGCGGCAAGGTCGCGAATCCCGTGCACCTGCCCGGCGGCGCCGCCAACGCGGCGCTGATGCTCGCGTCGACGGGCCTCGCCGCCGCGTTCGCGCCGAAAGGCATCCGCGTCAACGCGATCAACCCCGGCACCACGCTCACCGGACGCGTGCAGGAGGGCTTGAGCGTCGAAGCGAAGATGACGGGGCTCGGCCCGGACGAGCTGCTGAAGCGCACCCAGGCGCGAATTCCGCTCGGAAGGATCGGGACTCCCGAGGAAGTCGCGCGGGTCGCGCTCTTTCTCGCGTCCGACGCTGCGAGTTACGTGACCGGAGCGATCGTACCGATGGACGGCGGCGCGAATCCCGTCATCTGATCGATCGCTCGGGGCCCATCGACCGGCGAGACCGGCGCTGCACGCGCAAGATCGCCGTCACTGGAGATCCGCCATGCTGACCGACATCGAGATCGCCCAGCGCGCGTCGCTGCGCCCGATCGGCGAGATCGCCGCGCGACTCGGGATTGCCGACGAAGCGTTGATTCCGTACGGGCGGACGAAAGCGAAGATCTCGCTCGACTGGCTCGAGAGGGTTCCCGCGCGCGACGGAAGCAAGCTCGTCCTCGTCTCGGCGATCAGCCCGACGCCTGCAGGCGAGGGGAAGACGACGACGACGGTGGGTCTCGGCGACGCGCTCGCGCGCATCGGCAAGCGCGCCGCGGTATGCCTGCGCGAGCCTTCGCTCGGCCCGGTGTTCGGAATGAAGGGCGGCGCGGCCGGCGGCGGCTATGCGCAGGTCGTGCCGATGGAAGACATCAACCTGCATTTCACCGGCGACTTCCACGCGATCGGCGTCGCGAACAACCTGCTCGCCGCGCTGATCGACAATCACATCCATCATGGCAACGCGCTCGGCATCGACGTCCGAAGGATCGCCTGGAAGCGCGTCGTCGACATGAACGACCGCGCGCTGCGCGAGATCAACGTCGCGCTCGGCGGCGCCGCCAACGGCTATCCGCGGCAGGACGGCTTCGACATCGTCGTCGCCTCCGAGGTGATGGCGATCTTCTGCCTCGCCGAGTCGCTGCAGGACCTGAAGGAACGTCTGGGACGGATCGTCGTCGCGTACACGCGCGACCAGAAGCCGGTGCGCGCGCGCGACCTGCAGGCTCACGGCGCGATGACGGTGCTGCTGAAGGACGCTTTCGCGCCGAACCTCGTGCAAACGCTCGAGAACACGCCGGCGTTCATTCATGGCGGACCGTTCGGCAACATCGCGCACGGCTGCAACTCGGTGATCGCGACGAAGACGGCGCTCAAGCTCGCCGACTACGTCGTCACCGAAGCCGGGTTCGGCGCCGACCTGGGCGCGGAGAAGTTCATCGACATCAAGTGCCGCAAGTCGGGGTTGCGGCCCGATGTCGTCGTGCTGGTCGCGACGCTGCGCGCGCTCAAGTTCCACGGCGGGCTGGGCGTCGAAGACCTCGCGCGCGAGAACCTGCCGGCGCTCGAGAAGGGCGTCGCGAATCTCGAGCGGCACGTCAACAACGTGCGCAACCACTACGGGCTGCCGTGCGTCGTGGCGATCAACCGGTTCACTTCCGATAGCGATGCCGAGATCGCGCTGCTCACCCGCAAGATCGCGCACCACGACGCGCCGGTCGTCGTCGCAACGCATTGGGCCGACGGAGGCCTCGGCGCCGAAGCGCTCGCCCGGAAGGTCGTCGAGGTCGTCGACGCCGTGCCGGCCGACTTCCGCCTGGTCTACGACGACGACGACACGCTATGGGACAAGATGAGCAAGGTCGCGACGAAGATCTACGGCGCCTCCGAGGTCACCGCCGACAGCAAGGTGCGCGCACAAATCAAAAAGCTTCAGGCCGACGGCTACGGCCACTATCCGGTGTGCGTGGCGAAGACGCAGTATTCGTTCTCGACCGACCCGCTGTTGCACGGCGCGCCGTCGGGACACGTCGTCAACATCCGCGAAGTGCGGCTTGCCGCAGGCGCGGAGTTCGTCGTGATGATCTGCGGCGACGTGATGACGATGCCGGGGCTGCCGAAGGAACCCTCGGCGGCGAAGATCGACCTTACCGACGACGGCAAGGTCGTCGGCTTGTTCTGAGATTGTCCCGTACGCCGCGGGGTTCGCAATCGCGGCATCGACGAACGCGAACGTATCGAACTCCCGGATGTCGAGCCCGGGCAACGCGCCCTCGAGCTGGGCGAGCGTCTGAGCGAGCAGCGAGTTGAACGCGACCGTGAGCGCCGTCAATCCGGCCGAATTACCCGACGTGAGCCCGAACGGGATGCGGCCGAGGTCCGGCATGTTGGGCACCGGTAGCGTCCTCGCTCCCGCGCCGTAGAGCAGCCCGACTTCCTGTGCGAGATTGACGGTTGCCGAGCCGACGGCGATCGACGGGTTCTGGTTCGTGAACAGCGCCGTGAAGATGTCGTTCGGTCCCGCCCAGAGGACGGTCAGTCCGTTTGGCGCCAACGCGTCGTTGAAACCCTGGACCTGGGCGAGCACGCCGGTCGCGGGAAAGTTCGGCGGGCCGGAAAAGAGCTGATTGATTGGCGGCGGCACGAGCAAGTAGACGGCGAAAAAGCTTCCCGTTCCCGTTTCGGCTCCTCCGTATGCGTAATCGCGTCCGCCGGCGAGCGACGGAGTGAGCGGCAATCCGAGGTCGGCGGCCATGACTTCCAGCGCGGTCGGACCGTTGGTAAGGCGCTGTGCGTAAGGCGGTGACGGGGGAAAGGTTCCCTGGCTGAACAGAAAGACGTTTCCCGCGTCGGCGAGGCTGTCGCCGAACACCGTCAGCTGTGAGTACGCGGACGCCCCGATGGGAACCGCCAGCGCGATGCCGCAGGCAACAGCGGCCGCGATGCGCACAACTTGTTTTTTGCATGAACGCCTCCCCGACCGCGTTGTGTTCCACAGGATGACGGTGCCGCGCAAAACGGTCAACTCGACTTTCCGGTAGCCGAAGCTATCGAAATCCGCAGGAATCTTGGCGTTTTCGCTTGGCGCGCCGCACGCGATAGCGAAGAATACCGGCGATGAACGACGCTCCGCAGCGGGGCCCAACCGCGGTTGCCGCTATATGGGAGCGCGCGCGATCGGGCGACCTGCGCGGCGGAGCCGAGGCTGCGCGCGATGCGCTGGCGCAATCCGAGCCACCGCTGTCGCCCGCGTCCCGCGTCGAATTGCATCTCGTCGCGGCGTTTTGCGCGATGCGGCAAGGTCAGCACGCGGAAGCGTTGCGCGACCTCGCGGCCGCCGATCAGGAGGCGACGCACACCGCGGCGGACGGTCGCCTCCCGCTGCGCATCGACACGTGGCGCGCGGAGCTCGCGTACTTCCAGGGACGCTATTCCGGAGCCGACGATATCGTGGTCCGGCTCGTCGACCCGCTCGAGGAACTGGGCGATTGGGCATACGCGGCGTTTGCGCTCCGCATTCGCATCGCGATTCTGCTGGCGCACACCGACTACGCGGGCGTTGCGTCGCTCGCCGCGCGCGCGATCCGGCTCGCCGAGGCGAGCGGCGACGACTACGTGATGGTGCAAATTCTCAACGTGCTCGGCGCCGTCGCTTTCGATCGCGCGACCTCGAAGCTCGACGGAGCGCATGCGCGCGCGCATCTTTCCGCGCTCGATCCGCACGATACCGCGCCGATGGAAGCCGACGCACGCGAAGCGCTTGCGCTCTTCGAGCGCGCCCGCGCGGTCGCCGAGCGTGCGCATTACGAGTTCGCCGCCTGGTACGTCGCGGGCAACATCGAGCGGCTCGAGATTCTGCTGGGCCACGCCGACCGCGCG
>DASSGI010000287.1:0-14936 GCA_035857655.1 Casimicrobiaceae bacterium
GGAGAGGTCGTCGAGCGCCCCGCGGCAGCGCTCAAGGAGCTTCTCGAGAATGCGCTCGACGCGGGCGCGACGCAGATCGACGTCGACCTGGTCGGCGGCGGCATCCGGCGAATCCGCGTTGCCGACGACGGCGCCGGAATCGAGCGCGACGACCTGAAGCTCGCGGTCGCGCGCCACGCGACGTCGAAGCTCGCGACGGTCGACGACCTCGCGGCGATCGCCACGCTCGGCTTTCGCGGCGAAGCGCTTGCCTCGATCGCCGCGGTGTCGCGCTTTGCGCTCGCGTCTCGTGCGGCCGGCCGTCCGCACGCCTGGCGGATCGAAGTCGACGGCGGCTCGGTCGGCGCGATCGGGCCTGCAGCGCTCGCCGACGGCACCGCCGTCACCGTCGAAGAGCTCTACTTCAACACGCCCGCACGCCGCAAGTTCCTGCGCACCGAAGCGACCGAGTGGGGACACTGCGACGAAGCGTTCCGGCGCATTGCGCTCGCGCATCCCGACGTCGGCTTCACGCTGCAGCACAACGGGCGCGTCGTTCACCGGCTGCTTCCGCATGGAAGGCGCGCGCGCGTCGCCGCGCTGCTGGGCGACGGATTTCTCGACGGTGCCGCAGCGGTCGACGTCGAAGCCGGGCCGCTCGCGCTCAAGGGTTACGCGGTGCAACCGGCATACGCGACCTCGTTCGCCGGCCAGTACGCGTTCGTCAATCACCGCTTCGTGCGCGACCGCGTGCTCGGCCACGCGCTGCGCGAAGCGTATCGCGACCTGCTGCATCACGATCGCCAGCCCGCGTACACGCTGTGGCTCACGCTCGACCCGAGGCAGGTCGACGTCAACGTGCATCCGCAGAAGAGCGAGGTGCGCTTTCGCGAGTCCGGCGCCGTCCACCAGTTCGTCCAGCACGCGGTCGCGCGCGCGCTTGCGACGACCGGGGCCGAGCAGCCCGCGGTGTCGGCAGCCGAGCGCCTGGGCGCCGTTGCCGCCCGTGTTCCGCCGCTCGCGCCTGAGGCGCGCTCGGATGGCGATTACGCCGGCACGCGCAGCTTCCAGGCTCCGCGTCAGGAGAGAATCGCGCTCGGCGCGGCGGAGCCGGCCGAGTTCTACGCGCGGCTTTTCGGCGAGCGCAAGCCCGCTCCCGCTGACGCGCCCGATCTTCCCGACACGGGTGACTCGCATCCGCTCGGCTTCGCGCTTGCGCAGCTTCATGGCGTCTACGTGCTCGCGCAAAACCGCGCCGGCCTCGTGCTCGTCGACATGCATGCGGCGCACGAGCGGGTCGTCTACGAGCGGTTGAAATCCGCGCTCGATACGCGCGTGCCGGTGCAGCCGCTGCTGGTTCCGACGACGTTCGCGGCCACGCCGCTCGAGATGGCTGTCGTCGACGAGCACGCGGACGCGCTCACCGACCTCGGTTTCGCGATCGCGCCGCTCGGTCTGGCGACGCTCGCGGTCCGCGGCATCCCGGCGCCGCTCGCCGATGCCGATGCCGCGACACTCGCTCACGCGGTTCTCGCCGAGCTGGCGGAATTCGGCGGCAGCGAAGTCGCAACCGCCCGCCGCGACGAGCTGCTATCGACGATGGCGTGCCACGCGGCGGTGCGCGCGAATCGGAGCCTCACCGTTCCCGAGATGAACGCGCTGCTGCGCGAGATGGAAGTGACCGAGCGCGCGGGTCACTGCAATCACGGACGCCCGACGTGGTATCAGCTGACGCTCGCCGATCTCGACCGGCTGTTCATGCGCGGCCGATAGCGCGGCGCCGTCCGCCGTTCGTCGGAGCGCCCCGTCGATGATTCCGGCAGTCCTGCTGATGGGCCCGACCGCCTCGGGAAAGAGCGCGCTCGCGCTCGCTATCGCACGGCGGACCGCGGCCGAGATCGTCAGCGTCGACTCGGCGCAGGTCTATCGCGGCATGGACATCGGGACTGCGAAGCCCGATCGCGCGACGCGGGCGCTCGTCCCGCATCACCTGATCGACATCGTCGAACCGACGGAGAGCTATTCGGCCGCACGCTTTCGCAGCGATGCGATTCGCGCGATCGCCGGCATTCGCTCGCGCGGCGCGATGCCGATCGTCGTCGGCGGAACGATGCTTTATTTCAAGGCGCTGACCGAAGGGCTCTCGGCACTTCCTGCAGCCGACCCCGTGCTTCGCGCGCAAATCTCCGAGCGGGCGAAGGCGTCAGGATGGCCGGCGTTGCACGCCGAGCTCGCCCGGATCGATCCGCGCACCGCTGCGCGCCTCGAGCCGACCGACGCGCAGCGAATCCAGCGCGCGCTGGAAGTCTGCGCGCTCGCCGGCCGGCCGCTGTCCGAGCTGCAAGGTGCGCGCGAGGCGCACGACGCGCTGGGGCCGTCGATTGCGGTGGCGATCGTCCCTGGCGATCGCGCTGCGCTTCACGCGCGGATCGCGCAACGCTTCGACGCGATGCTGGAGGCGGGCCTCGTCGCCGAGCTCGCGGCGCTTCGTGAGCGCCACGACCTCACAGCCGATCTGCCGTCGATGCGCTGCGTCGGCTATCGGCAGGCGTGGGAGTTCCTCGACGGGCAGATCGATGCACCGCGGCTTCGAGCGCGAGGCATCGCGGCGACGCGCCAGCTCGCGAAGCGCCAATACACTTGGCTTCGCGCGACGAAGGCGACGGTGTTCGACCCGGCGCAGCCGGATCTCGTCGACGCGGTCGCCGCATTCCTCGCTCGCGAAAGGGTGATTCCCGCCTGACATCGGAGTTGCTGCCGTGCAATAATTACCATCCGACTTTGTTTGCTGGTAAGGGCATTCCCGCAGCAGGGAATTCGACGCAATGGCCGCACGTACGCTCTACGACAAGCTCTTCGACAGTCACGTCATTCGCACCGAGGCGGACGGGACATCGCTCCTCTATGTCGATCGCCACCTGGTTCACGAGGTGACGAGTCCGCAGGCGTTCGAAGGCCTGAAGCTTGCCGGACGGAAACCCTGGCGCGCGAGCTCGATCGTTGCAACTGCAGACCACAACACACCGACCAAGGACTGGGGAGCCGGCATCGCGGACCCGATCTCGCGCACGCAGGTCGAGACGCTCGATGCGAACATCAAGGCGAGCGGCGCCAAGGCCTATTTCCCGTTCCGCGATCGCCGGCAGGGAATCGTCCACGTGATCGGTCCGGAACAGGGGGCGACGCTCCCGGGGATGACCGTCGTCTGCGGCGACTCGCACACCAGCACTCACGGCGCGTTCGCGGCGCTCGCCTTCGGTATCGGTACCTCCGAAGTCGAGCACGTGCTCGCCACGCAGTGCCTGCTCACCAAGAAGCTGAAGGCGATGCAGATCCGCGTCGAGGGCCGGCTTCCTGCCGGGGTCACTGCGAAGGATCTTGCGCTCGCGGTGATCGGCCGGATCGGCACGGCGGGAGGCACTGGACACGCGCTCGAATTCGCCGGCTCGGCGATCCGCTCGCTGTCGATGGAAGGCAGGATGACGGTGTGCAACATGGCGATCGAAGGCGGCGCGCGCTCGGGCATGGTCGCCGTCGACGACACCACGATCGAATATTTGCGCGGCCGCCCGTTCGCGCCGGGCCCCGAGCAGTGGGATCGCGCCGTCGCATTGTGGCGCTCGCTCGTGAGCGACGAAGGCGCGAAGTTCGATGCGGTCGTCACGATCGACGCGGCGCAGATAAAGCCGCAGGTGACGTGGGGCACGTCGCCGGAGATGGTCGTGTCGGTCGACGATCGGGTGCCGGACCCCGATCGCGAGCGCGACCCCGCGCGGCGCGAAGGCATGGAGCGCGCGCTTGCATACATGGGACTGAAGCCGGGAACGAAGATCGCCGATCTCGCGATCGACCGCGTGTTCATCGGGTCGTGCACGAACTCGCGGATCGAGGACCTGCGCGCGGCCGCCGCGATCGTGCGCGGCCGCCATGTCGCTTCGAGCGTCAAGCATGCGATGGTCGTGCCGGGATCGGGCCTGGTGAAAGCGCAGGCCGAGCGCGAGGGTCTCGACCGCGTGTTCCGCGAAGCGGGGTTCGACTGGCGCGAGCCGGGATGCTCGATGTGCCTCGCGATGAACGACGATCGTCTCGAGCCGGGCGAGCGCTGCGCGTCGACGTCGAACCGCAATTTCGAAGGCCGCCAGGGCGCGGGCGGGCGCACGCATCTCGTGAGCCCCGCGATGGCTGCGGCTGCGGCGATCGCCGGGCACTTCGTCGACGTGCGCCGGCTCGCATGAAGCCTCACGAAGACAGGAGGAGTCCGATGCTCAGAAAATTTGCCGCACTGCTCGCGCTTGTCGGCGTCGTTGTCGCCGTCGCGGCTTGCAACACGATCGAAGGCGCCGGGAAGGACATCAAGGCGGCCGGCGGCGCGATCGAGAAGGGCGCGTCGAAGACGAAGGGTTACTGATGGAACCGTTCCGCGTGGTCACGGGTCTCGTCGCGCCGCTCGATCGGGCGAACGTCGACACCGATGTCATCATCCCGAAGCAATTCCTGAAGTCGATCAAGCGCACGGGCTTCGGTCCGAATCTCTTCGACGCGTGGCGCTATCTCGACCCCGGCGTGCCCGGGAGGGACAACGCGAAGCGGCCGAAGAACCCGGACTTCGCGCTGAACGAGCCCAGGTACCAGGGCGCGAGCATTCTGCTCGCACGTCGCAACTTCGGCTGCGGCAGCTCGCGCGAGCACGCGCCGTGGGCGCTCGCCGACTACGGTTTCCGCGCGCTGATCGCGCCTTCTTACGCGGACATTTTCTTCAACAACTGCTACAAGAACGGCCTGTTGCCGATCGTGCTGACCGAGTCGGAGGTCGGCCGGCTGTTCGATGCGACGAAGGCGTTTCCCGGTTTCAAGCTGACCGTCGATCTCGAGCGCCAGACCGTCGCCACGCCCGATGGCGCGATGACGTTCGGGTTCGACGTCGAGCCTTTCCGCAAGCACTGCCTCCTGAACGGGCTCGACGACATCGGCCTCACGCTCGCGCACGCGGACGAGATTCGCGCGTTCGAGACGAAGCGCTTGTCCGAGCAGCCGTGGCTCGCGTAGCCGGCGCCCACGCAGCGCCACGCCGCGTCGATCGCGCGTTCTTGCGGCCGCAACGACGTCGCGTGCGCGCGGCTGCGTAACTCCGGTGAAGATCGCGATCCTTCCCGGTGACGGGATCGGCCCCGAGATCGTCACCGAGGCTTCGAGGATTCTCGACGTGCTGCGCCGCGAAGGCCTTCCGATCGAGACCGAAACTGCGCCGATCGGCGGCGCCGGATACGACGCCGCCGGCCATCCGTTGCCCGAAGCCACGCTCGCGCTTGCGCGAAGCGCCGACGCGGTGCTGATGGGCGCCGTCGGCGGACCGCGCTATGACGCGCTGCCGCGCCCCATGCGTCCCGAGCAGGGGATCCTCGGCATCCGCAAGGCGCTCGGTCTTTTCGCGAACCTGAGGCCCGCACTCCTCTATCCGGAACTCGCCGGGGCGTCGACGCTCAAGCCGGAGGTCGTCGCGGGTCTCGACGTCATGATCGTCCGGGAGCTCACCGGCGACATCTACTTCGGCGATCCGCGCGGGCGCCGCAAGAGCGCCGCCGGCGACGACGAGGGCTTCGACACGATGCGCTACAGCGAAGGCGAGATCCGCCGGATCGCGCGCGTCGGCTTCGAGACCGCGCGGCGCCGCGGGCGTCGCCTGTGCTCGGTCGACAAGGCGAACGTGCTCGACACGAGCATCCTGTGGCGCGAAGTCGTCACCGCGCTCGCGAAGGACTACGCGGATGTCGCGCTCACGCACATGTACGTCGACAACGCCGCGATGCAGCTCGTGCGCAACCCGAAGCAGTTCGACGTGATTGTCACCGGCAACCTGTTCGGCGATATTCTTTCCGACGAGGCGTCGATGCTCGCGGGCTCGATTGGCATGCTGCCGTCGGCCTCGCTCGATGCGGCGGGGAAGGGACTCTACGAGCCGATCCATGGCTCGGCGCCCGACATCGCCGGCCAGGGCAAGGCGAATCCGCTGGGCACGATCCTCTCGGTTGCGATGATGTTCCGCTATACGTTCTCGCGGGCCGATGTTGCGGAGCGGATCGAGCGCGCGGTGCGGGCCGCGCTTGCGAAGGGCCTGCGGACCGGCGATATCGCGCTCGCCGGTGAAACGGCTGTCGGTACGCGCGCGATGGGTGACGCCGTTGCGGCGGCGCTCCAGGTGTAACTTCGAGACGAGATCGATCATGCGTATAGGATTTGTCGGCTGGCGCGGAATGGTGGGTTCGGTGCTGATGCAGCGGATGCTCGAGGAGCGCGACTTCGAGCTGATCGAGCCGACGTTCTTCACGACGTCGAACGTCGGCGGCAAAGGGCCGGCGATCGGCCGCGAGACGTCGCCGCTGCGCGATGCGACGGACATCGAGGCGCTGGCCGCGTTCGATGCGATCGTCACGACGCAGGGCGGCGACTACACGAACGATATCTTCCCGAAGCTCCGTGCGTCGGGGTGGAAGGGCTACTGGATCGACGCGGCGTCCGCGCTGCGGATGGCGGAAGACACGGTGATCATCCTCGACCCGGTGAATCGCGACGTGATCGACGCTGCGATGAAGAAGGGGATCAGGAACTTCATCGGTGGCAACTGCACGGTGAGTCTGATGATGATGGCGCTCGCCGGGCTCTTCAAGCGCGATCTCGTCGAGTGGATGACATGCATGACGTATCAGTCCGCCTCCGGCGCGGGCGCGCAGAACATGCGCGAGCTCCTGCTGCAGATGGGCGAAGCGCACATGGCGGCGCGCGAGCTGCTCGCCGATCCGTCGTCTGCGATTCTCGACATCGACCGCGAGGTCGCGGGCATTCTGCGCGACCCCGGATTTCCGAAGGAGCACTTCGGCGTTCCGCTCGCAGGAAGCCTCATTCCGTGGATTGACAAGGATCTCGGCAACGGAATGAGCCGCGAAGAATGGAAGGGCGGCGCGGAGACCAACAAGATCCTCGGCCGCATGCCGGCGTCGGGAAAGAAGACGATCGCCGTCGACTCGATATGCGTGCGCGTCGGCGCGATGCGCTGTCACAGCCAGGCGCTCACGATCAAGCTCACCGACGATATTCCGTTGGCGGAGATCGAATCGATGCTCGCGGCCGGCAACGACTGGGTGCGCGTCGTGCCAAATACGCTCGATGAAAGCATTCGGCGGCTGACGCCCGCTGCGGTCACGGGAACGATGGAGGTACCGGTGGGCCGACTGCGCAAGCTTGCGATGGGCGGCGAATACCTCGGCGCATTCACGGTCGGCGACCAGCTGTTGTGGGGTGCCGCCGAGCCGCTGCGGCGCATGGTGCGCATTCTCGTGGGCAGGCTGTAAGCCACGCGGACAGGAGTCGCGGCAGCGGCGTACTTTTCGCGCGATTCGGCGGCAACGCTCTCGCCGCGGTTCCTTTGCGCACGTTTCGCGCCAGGTCACCCGCAGCCGCTCGTGGGCACTCTCGCAATCTGCAACCGACGCAATCGCAACAGCGACGGAGCGGAATCGATTGCGTAGCGGTCGCTAGTACAGTACAAGATGTGGTGACCCAGGGGTTCCGCCGAGCTACAGATGGGGTCCGAGCGACGCATGCCCGATGTGCGGGCGACTTGCGATCCGGGGCTGGCGCACAAATTGCAATCTAACACCGAGGTTTAGCTTGCTTCGCTAAACCCATGATGTTATGTTAGCTTGACGCTCCGAATTTTCCGGAAGGGACCGGCATGCGAGCAAAACCCATCCTTTCACTGACGCTGCTGGCGGCCGCGCTTGCGCATTCCGGCATTGCGGCTTCCCTCGGCTTGGGCAAGCTGAGCGTTCAGTCATCGCTCGGCCAGCCGTTGTCGGCCCAAATCGAGCTCACCTCGATCGCGAAAGAGGAGCTCGATTCGGTCTCCGCGAAGATCGCCGATCCGTCGCTCTATCGGCAGAACAATCTTTCGTACCAGGGCGTGCTCTCTCGCGCGCGCGTTTCGATCGAGCGCCTGCCGAACGGCGACGCCGTGCTCAAGGTGACGACGGCGCAGAGCGTTGCGGAGCCTTATCTCGATTTGCTCGTCGAAGTGAACTGGGCATCGGGTCGTGTCGTGCGCGGTTACACATTCCTTCTCGATCCGCCGGGCGCGGCGATGGCAACGGCGCCGGCCGAGCCCGTGGCACCGGTGCGTTCAGGCGCAGCGCCGCGTCCCGCGGCTGCGGCTCCTGCCGCGGCGCCCGCATCGGAAACGGCGGCGAGCGGACGCGCTTCCGGCGGTGGAGCAGGCAACACGTATTCGGTTCGCCGGGGCGACACGCTGTCGGGAATCGCCAACGAATATCGGCCGTCTTCGGCGACGCTCGAGCAGATGCTCGTCGCGCTGTACGCGAACAACAAGGACGCGTTCGACGGCAACATGAACCGTCTGCGCGCCGGCGCGATTCTCAATATTCCGAGCGCCGAAGTTGCGACGGCCGTTTCGCCGACCGAAGCAACAAGGCAGGTTCGCGTGCAAGCGTCGGATTGGCGCGGCTATCAGGATCGCGTTGCCGCAGCAGCTCCGGCGGCTGAGGGCGCGGGGGCTCGCGCTTCGGCCGGCAAGATCGGCACCACGGTCGAGGAAACGACACCGGCCGCCGTGCCGGGGCGCGATCAGCTCAAGGTCTCGCCGCAAGCCTCTGCGGGAAAGGGCGCCGGCGCTGCGCCGCTGCAAGAGGAAGTCGTTTCGCGCGACAAGGCACTCAAGGAAGCGCAGAACAGGATCAACGAGCTCGAGAAGACGCTGCGCGACCTGCAGAAAGCGATCGAGCTCAAGGGCCAGACGGGCGCGCAATTGCAGGCGCAGGCCGAAGCCGCGAAGGGTGCTCCCACCGAGGCTCCCAAGTCGGCGCCGGTCGTTCCCGCACCGGCAATGACGGCGCCTCCCGCGCCCGCGCCTTCTGCGAGCGCGCCCGCGGCTCCGCCTCCCGCTGCGGCCCCCGTCGCGAAAGCGCCGGACACGCCAACACCCAAGGCCGCCGAGCCGCCGAAGGCGATGGAATCGGCGCCGGCAAAAGCACCCGAAGCGCCGAAGGTCGCCGATGCGTCGAAGGCCGCAGCGAAGTCCGACATGGCGAAGCTGCAGCCGAAGCCCGAGCCGTCGTTCTTCGACGATCTCTTCGGCGGCACGCCCGCCTGGGTGATCGGCGGTGGCGCGCTCGCTGCGCTGGGCGGCATCGCCGCGCTCATCGCCGCGCGTCGGCGCAAGACGGTGAAGTTCGAGGACAGCATCATCGGCGGCACCGACATCAAGACGAATACCGTGTTCGGCTCGACCGGCGGCGGCGTCGTCAATACCGGCGAGAACTCGCTCGCCACTGACTTCAGCCGCGAAGGTCTCGGCAACATCGACACCGACGAAGTCGATCCGATCGCCGAGGCCGAGGTGTATCTCGCCTACGGTCGCGACGCGCAGGCCGAGGAGATACTGAAGGACGCACTCAAGAAGGATCCGCAGCGCCAGGAGATCTATCTGAAGCTCCTCGAGATCCACGCGCAGCACAACAAGCCATCGGCGTTCGAAACGGTCGCCGCCGAGCTCTACTCGGTGTCGAACGGACAGGGAGACGTCTGGAAGAAGGCGGTCGGACTCGGACGGCAGCTCGATCCGAACAATCCGATGTTCGGCGACGGTTCCGGAGCCGCTGCGGCGGCTGCCGCGGCCGCCGCTGCCGCAGGCGCGAGCGCCGCAGCAAAAGCACAACCGGAAGAGCGCAAGGATGCGTCGCGCGCGCCGGCGGCTGCTCCTGCAGCGAAGCACGACGACGAAGCAGGCCTCGACTTCCGCTTCGACGAGGATGTTTCGGTACGAACGCCGAAGCCCGTCAGCGCACTCGACAAGATCAATGCTGCGGAACGCGAGTTCGAGGAGTCCGCGAAGCGCGCACCCGCGACGGCCAAGGCTTCCGACAGCGTGAGCAACGCTGCGCACGCAGCGGCCGCAGTCGCCGCAACGGCAGCGGCTGTCGCAGCGAAGGGATTCGGCGCGGGAGACGCGAAAGCGAAGTCCGTAGACGACTTCGAGTTCAGGCTCGAAGACAACGAAAAGCCCGCTCCGATGGGCAAGGCGAGCGGCGAGCGCCCCGAGGGCGACACCGTATCGCCGGCGCTCGCGCGTCCGCAGGCGGCGATCGATCTCGACAAGCTCGATCTGTCATTCGATCCGCAGCACACGACGTTCGAGGATCCGACGCCGTCCGTTGCCGACGGGCAATGGCACGACGCCGCGACGAAGCTCGACCTCGCGAAGGCCTACCAGGAAATGGGTGACGTCGAAGGGGCACGCGAAATCCTGCAGGAAGTGCTGCACGAAGGCGACGACAATCAGAAGGCCGAAGCGCAGGCGCTGCTCGCGAAGCTCGGCTGACATTCCGAAAAACCATTCGCGCGGGCGGCGGAGCGTAGGTTCCGCCGCCCGTTGCATTTGACGAGAGCTCACGCTCGCGATCGAACCACCATCCTTCGATGCGCATCGCGATCGGACTCGAATACGCGGGGTCGGAATTTGCCGGCTGGCAAGCGCAGCCAAACGGCCGCGGCGTCCAGGATGCGCTCGAGCGCGCGCTCGCGGCGGTGGCTGCCGAGCCAGTGCGCACGATCGCAGCCGGCCGTACCGACGCGGGCGTCCATGCGACGATGCAGATCGTGCATTTCGACGTCGGCGCGACTCGCCCCGAGACCGCATGGGTGCGCGGCGTCAACGCGCATCTGCCTGCCGACGTCGCCGTGCTGTGGGCGCGGGAGGTCGCTGGCGACTTCCATGCGCGGAACGCGGCGCGAGCGCGCTCGTACACTTACGTACTCGCGAATCGACCGGTGCGCCCGGCGCTCCTCGCGGGCCGCGTCGGCTGGTACCATCAACCGCTCGACGTGGAGGCGATGACGCGAGGTTCAGCGGCGCTCGTGGGGACGCACGATTTCTCGGCGTTCCGTGCGGCCGAGTGCCAGGCGAAATCCGCGACCAAGACCATGACGGAGGTGACTATCGAGGCCGACGGCGACCTGCTGCGCTTCGATTTTCGCGCCGATGCATTCCTTCAGCACATGATCCGCAACATCGTCGGCTCGCTCGTCTATGTCGGCGCGGGCAAGCAGCGCTCGCAGTGGATCGCCGAGCTTCTAGCGGCGCGCGACCGCACGCGCGCCGCGCCGACGTTCGCGCCCGACGGGCTCCATTTCACCGGCGCCGATTACGACGCGCGCTGGGATTTGCCGTCGACGCGCCGTCGCGTCGTTCTGCCGCACGGCTGAAGAATCCGGGGTGGCGAACATGGCGCGAACGCGCATCAAGATTTGCGGCATCACGCGACTCTCCGACGGCCTCGCCGCGGCGCGCGAGGGCGCCGACGCGATCGGCTTCGTGTTCTGGCCGGGAACGCCGCGGCGCATCGACGGAAAGGCCGCGCAGGCAATCGCCGCAGCGCTGCCTCCGTACGTGACGACGGTGGGGCTGTTCGTCGATCCGGAGCCGGATGAGGTCCGCGCAATCCTCGGTGACGTGCCGCTCGACCTGCTGCAATTCCATGGCAACGAGCCGCCCGAGCTCTGCCGCGCGTTCGCGCGTCCCTACGTAAAAGCGGTGCCCGTCGGCGAGCGGGCCGCGAAGGACGGTTTGCTAGAATATGCAGCCCGCTACCACGATGCCGCGGCATGGCTGTTCGACGCGCCGCCTTCGGGGGGATTGCCGGGCGGGACGGGCCGGACGTTCGACTGGGCGGCGCTTCCAGCCGATCTCGATCGGCCGGTCGTGCTGTCGGGCGGGCTCAACGCCGGGAACGTCGGCGCGGCGGTTCGGCGCGTGCGGCCGTGGGCGGTCGACGTCTCGAGCGGCGTCGAAGCGATCGGAGCCGACGGAAAGCCGATGAAGGGGATCAAGGATCCGACGCGGATCCGTGCATTCATCGAGGAAGTGCTGCATGCAGATGACTGATCTCCCCTACGATCTTCCCGACGCGCACGGCCATTTCGGACCGTACGGCGGCGTGTTCGTTGCGGAAACGCTGATGCGCGCGCTCGACGAGCTGCGTGAGCAGTACGCGAAAGTGCGCCGCGATCCGGCGTTCGTCGCCGAATTCGAGGACGAGCTCGAGCACTACGTCGGCCGACCGTCGCCCGTCTATCACGCGCGGCGCCTGTCTTCGATCGCGGGCGGCGCGCAGATCTGGTTGAAGCGCGAAGACCTCAATCACACCGGCGCGCACAAGATCAACAACTGCATCGGCCAGGCGCTGCTCGCGAAGCGGTTGGGGAAGCCGCGCGTCATCGCCGAAACCGGCGCGGGGATGCACGGTGTCGCCGCGGCGACCGTTGCGGCGCGCTTCGGCATGGAATGCGTCGTCTACATGGGGTCGGAGGACACGAAGCGGCAAGTGCAGAACGTCTTCCGGATGAAGCTGCTCGGCGCCTCCGTTGTTCCCGTCGAGTCGGGATCGAAGACGCTGAAGGACGCGCTCAACGAAGCGATGCGCGACTGGGTGACCAACGTCGAGACGACGTTCTACATCATCGGCACCGTCGCCGGGCCGCATCCGTATCCGATGATGGTCCGCGATTTCCAGAGCGTCATCGGACGCGAGTGCCTGAAGCAGATGCCCGCGGCGGCGGGGCGCGATCCCGACGCGGTGATCGCGTGCGTGGGCGGCGGATCCAACGCGATGGGCATCTTCTATCCGTACATTCCGCGTGCCGCCGTGCGCCTGATCGGCGTCGAGGCGGCGGGCGAAGGCATCGCGACCGGCAAGCACGCGGCGTCGCTTACCGCGGGCCGCCCCGGCGTGCTGCACGGCAACCGGACGTACCTGCTGCAGAACGCCGACGGCCAGATCCTCGAAACGCATTCGGTCTCGGCGGGACTCGATTACCCGGGTGTGGGACCCGAGCACGCGTGGCTCAAGGACACGGGGCGCGCCGAGTACGTGACGATCACCGACGACGAAGCGCTCGGCGCGTTTCACGATTGCTGCCGCGTCGAGGGCATCATCCCGGCGCTCGAGTCGGCGCATGCGCTCGCGTATGCAATGCAGCTCGCCGCGACGATGCCGAAGGACAAGATCCTGCTCGTCAATCTTTCCGGCCGCGGCGACAAGGACATGGCGACCGTCGCCCAGCGCGCGGGCCTCGAGCTCTAGGATCGCGCTCACGACGTGAATCGCATCGACGCGACATTCGCGAAGCTCGCCGCGGCAGGGCGCACCGCGCTGATTCCCTATGTTGCCGCGGGAGATCCGTCGCGCGAGGCGATGCAGCCGATCCTGCAGCGGCTCGTCGCCGCCGGCGCCGACATGATCGAGCTCGGCGTCCCGTTCTCCGATCCGATGGCCGACGGGCCCGTGATCCAGCGCGCGTCCGAGCGTGCGCTCGCGCAAGGCGTGGGGCTCGCCGACGTGCTCGCGATGGTCGCGACTTTTCGCGCGACCGATGCGACGACGCCGATCGTGCTGATGGGCTACGCGAACCCGATCGAGGCGATGGGGGCCGAGCGTTTCACCGAGCGTGCCGCCGACGCAGGCGTCGACGGCGTGCTCGTCGTCGACTATCCGCCCGAAGAAGCCGACGCTTTCGCAGCGCTCCTCGCGAAGCGCGGGCTCGCGCCGATCTTCCTGCTTGCGCCGACCACGCCCGAATCGCGGATCGCGATGGTCGCGAAGATCGCGCGTGGATACGTCTATTACGTCTCGCTCAAGGGCGTGACCGGCGCGAGCCATCTCGACACGACGGACGTTGCGCGCAAGCTCGCCGAGATTCGCCGACACGTACGATTGCCGATCGGAGTCGGGTTCGGCATCCGCGACGCAGCGAGCGCCAAGGCGATTGCTGCGCATGCCGACGCGGTCGTCATCGGCAGCCGCATCATCCAGGAGATCGAATCCGGTCCGGCCGACGGCGCGGCGGAGCGCGCCGGTGCCTGGCTCGCCGGAATCCGCAGCGCGCTCGACTCGATGCGCGAGCGCGCCGCATGAAAAATAGGGTCAGAGACGACGTTCGGCAAGCCTTCGCAACGACGCAACGCCACCGGAAGAAAATCGTCTCTGACCCTATTTTTAAGGCGCTGGGGCAACCGCAGGTCCAAGGGAGACGTGAATGAGCTGGCTGCAAAAGCTGCTGCCGCCGCGGATCAAGAGCACGCCGGGGGTCAAGAAGACGGCGGTGCCCGAGGGTCTATGGATCAAGTGCCCGTCGTGCGAGACGGTGCTCTACCGGACCGACCTCGAAAAGAACCTCTACGTCTGCCCGAAATGCAATTTCCACGTTCGCGTGCATGCGCGCGAGCGCATCGAGCAGCTGCTCGACCCCGAAGGCCGTTTCGAGATCGGCTCCGAAGTGGTCCCGGTCGACAGCCTCAAATTCAAGGACCAGAAGAAATATCCGGAGCGGCTCGCCGCGGCGCTCGAGGAGACCGGCGAAACCGACGCGCTCATCGTGATGCAGGGAAGCGTCAAGAGCGTGCCGCTCGTGCTCGCGTGCTTCGAGTTCGATTTCATGGGCGGATCGATGGGCTCCGTCGTCGGCGAGCGCTTCGTCCGCGGCGTGCGTGTCGCCTACGAGAATCGCGTGCCGTTCGTCTGCATATCGGCGTCGGGCGGCGCGCGGATGCAGGAAGGCGTCAACTCGCTGTTCCAGATGGCGAAGACCACGGCCGTGCTGCAGGAGCTCACGAAGGCGCGGCTTCCTTTCGTCTCGATTCTGACCGACCCGACGATGGGCGGCGTGTCGGCGTCGTTCGCGTTCGTCGCCGATCTCGTGCTCGCCGAGCCGGGCGCGCTGATCGGCTTCGCGGGCCCGCGCGTCATC
The DNA here is from genome assembly GCA_035857655.1 of Casimicrobiaceae bacterium. GTDB lineage: Bacteria > Pseudomonadota > Gammaproteobacteria > Burkholderiales > Casimicrobiaceae > CAIWHR01. The sequence goes on from DASSGI010000287.1 coordinate 14,791, forward strand.
GAGCAGACCGTCCGCGAAAAGCTGCCGGAAGGCTTTCAGCGCGCGGAATTCCTGATCGACAAGGGGGCGATCGACATGATCGTCGATCGTCGCAAGTTGAAGGACGAGCTCGCGCGGCTGCTTGCGCACCTGACGGGGCAACCGGC
>DASSGI010000288.1:0-7280 GCA_035857655.1 Casimicrobiaceae bacterium
CAAGGACCGCGTGACGATGCTTCCGCTACGGCTCGCCGCGCCGCTGCGCGAGCAGATCGAGCATGCGCGCGAGCTGCACCGTGTCGATCTCGAAGGGGGATTCGGCACGGTTTGGCTTTCGTATGCGCTCGATCGCAAGTATCGGGGCGCCGCGCGCGAGTGGGCCTGGCAATACGTCTTCCCGGCCGCGTCACGCTCGCTTGACCAACGCGATGGGATCCAGCGGCCGCACCACCTGACCGACCAGGCGTTTCAGCGCGCGATGAAGAATGCAGTTCGTGGCGCAGGCATCGACAAGCCGGCGACGCCGCATACGCTGCGCCACTCGTTCGCAACGCAATGCTCGAATCCGGCTACGACATCAGAACGGTGCAGGAGCTGCTCGTACACTCGGACGTGAGCACCACGATGATCTACACGCACGTGCTCAATCGCGGCGGCCGTGGCGTTGTAAGCCCGCTCGATCGCTGAATTCTTCGGCGGGAAATTGTCAGCCCGCTTGATCGCTGGCCGGTTTCGCGCCGCGAGAGAGCCACTTACGGGACTCTTGCCGCAGTCGCACGGCGCGCAACCCGCGATGCGCGCCGTGTCCCAAGGCCACGCGCTGCGTCACTTCCCCTTGAAGTCCCCCGCATACGACCACGCGAAATTGGCCGGATTGAGATACTTCCTCAACGCGGCGTTCGCACTGGCGACCGTGACCGCTTCGATGCCGGCGTCGACCTTGGCCGTGTAGTCCCATGTGCGTCCGATATACGACTGCAGCGCAAGGCCGCCCGCAAGTGCGCCGTCCTGCGCGCGGGCGATGCGGCGCGCCTGCATCAGCGCGTGCTTCGCCGTCGCTACTTCCGCTTCGGTAAAGCCGTCCTTCAGCGCACGCGCCATCTCCTCGGAGATGCCGACCTTCACGCGGTCGCGGTTCTGCGGCGCGTAGATCGCGTAAACGTTAATCGGCGAATTCGCCTCGAAGCTCGACATCGAAAGCCAGGTTTGGATCGAGTAGCTCAATCCTTCGCGCTCGCGGACGCGATCCGGGATTCGCGACTCGGGAGACTCGCCGAGGATTTTGTCGGCGACCATCAACGCGGGAAGATCCGGGCTCTGGTCGTTGATCTGCAGCGGAAGCTTCCCGAAGAGCGCCGCGTTCGCCTTGTCCGGCGTCGATGCCGTCAGGACAGTCGCCTTGGGTGGCAGGAACGGATTCGGCACGCGCGTGAACGGGCTCGGGCTCTTCCATGCACCGAACAGCTCGATCGCAAGCGCACGGGTCGCCGCCGGACCGAAGTCGCCGACGATTGCGAGCTCCGCGTTCGCGCCGCCGACGAACTTCGTGTAGAACGCTTTCACCTGATCGAGGGTGGTGCCGGAAATCTCGGCCATTTCCTCGTCGAACGTCGGGACGTAACGGACATCGTTCTTCGGGTACGGATTGTTCCAGCGCGCGAGCGCACGCTCGGCGATCGACTCCGGTTCAGTCCGCGATTCGTCGAGCCCTGCGAGGCGCTCGCGTTTCTGCTTCTCGAACTCGTCGGCCGGGAACGCGGGCTCGGTGAACGCTTCGGCGGTCAGGCGCAGCAGATCGGGCAGGGCTGCCCGTCGCGTCTCCCCTGTCGCGGTCGTCTCGGTTTCGCCTCCGCTGAAGGTGAGTCGGGAGCGAAGCTCGTCGAGACGGTCCTCGAACGCCTGTCGATTGCGCTTCAGCGTACCTGCGGAGAGCATCGATGCGGCAAGCTCACCGCGCGGCGACGTTCCTTTGAGGGAGTTCTCGTCTCCATAGTGCGCGCGGAGGACGAAGCGCACGGTTTCGCCACGTGTCTTCTTGGGAAGGAGCGCCACTTTCATCCCGTTGGGCAACGTGAAGCGCTGCGTCCGCGCCTCGAGGTTCGCCGGCGTCGGATCGAATGCCTCGCCCGCGGAAACGCCCGGATCGCCCTTGTAGTCCTTGACCAGCGCCGCGATGTCGACCGCCGCCGGTGCCGGCGCGCGATCGGGCTTCGCATCGGGAAAGAACATGCCGATCGTCCGATTCGACGGCTTCATGAATTCGAGCGCGACGCGCTGCACGTCGGCGGCAGTCACCTTGCGCCAGCGATCCCGGTTGATGAAGAAGAGCCGCCAGTCGCCGAGCGCGATCGACTCCGAGATCGCGACACCGAGACGTTGCGGGTCGTTGAAGGTTTCGTCGAAGCGACGCAGCGCTTTCGCGCGCACGCGGTCGACTTCGGCTTGCGTGATCGGAGTCGCGCGAACGCCTTCGACCGTGGCGATCATCGCGTCGCGCGCAGCATCGATCGAATCGCCGAGCGGCACCTGTGCCCAGTAGATGATGTCGCCGGGATCGGCGAAGCCGATGCTGAGCACCTCGACGGCGCTCGCCTTCCTCGTCTCGACCAAGGCCTTGTAGAGGCGACCTGCCGGCTCGACGGTCATGATCTCGCCGAGCGCCTGCACCGCCACTCCGTCGGGAGATGCGCCGCGCACCGTTTTGTAGAGCGCCGCGACGAACTGCGATCCGCCGACGCGCCGGACGGTCACCGTGCGCTCGCCGTCCTGCACGGGCTCTTCGGTGTAGAACGTCGGGAGCTTCCGCGTGGGCTTTGGGAGCGGCCCGAAGTCCTTGGCGATCAGTTCGAGCGTGCGATCGGGATCGAAGTGCCCGGCGACGATCAGCACCGCGTTGTCGGGCTGGTAATACAGGTGATAGAACGCCTGCAGCCGCGGGATGTCGACGTTCTCGATGTCCGAGCGCGCGCCGATCGCGGTGTGGCTGTAGTTGTGCCAGTCGTAAGCGGCCGCCTGCATTCGTCCCCACAGCACCTGTTGCGGATCGTTCTCGCCGCGCTCGTATTCGTTGCGCACGACGGTCATCTCGGTGTCGAGGTCCTTCCGCGCGATGAACGCGTTGACCATGCGGTCGGATTCCATCTTGAGCGCCCATTCGAGGTTCTCGTCGGAAGCCGTGAAGGTCTCGAAGTAGTTGGTCCGATCGAACGAGGTCGAGCCGTTGAAGCGCATGCCGCGGCGGCCGAGCTCCTGGAACACGCTCGCGATCGACGGCGTGCCCTTGAACATCAGGTGCTCGAGCAGGTGCGCCATGCCCGTCTCGCCGTAGTTCTCGTAGCGCGACCCCACCAGGTACGTGACGTTGACAGTCACCGTGGGCTTGGTCTGGTCGGGGAAGAGGAGCACGCGGAGACCGTTCGCCAGCGTGTATTCGGTGATGCCTTCGATCGAGGCGCCTTGCGTGACGCCGGCGGGAAGCGCCGCAGTCGCCGAGGCGGCGACAGCGAGAAAGCCGGCCGCGACGAGGCGGCCGACGAAGCGGGTGAAGGAAAAAGCCATCGGAATGTCTCTTTTTGGGATGCCTCGGAGGGGGCGTGAGTATAGCCGTGGCGGGTGACCGCGGCGCCAACTTGACGTTTACGTAAACGTCATGTACGGTAAGACGACATTCGACATCCGGGACCCGATCGAGGTTCCGGGGGTAAGCTTCCGTTCTCGCGCCGCGCGGGTCGGGAGACGCGCCGTCGCAAGGAGCGCGACAGGAGTTCTTGATGAACGACACCAGCCGCCCGCCGCTCGTCTACAAGCCCCTGAACAAGGTGCGGTTCGTCACCGCGGCGTCGCTCTTCGACGGCCACGACGCATCGATCAACATCATGCGGCGGATCCTCCAGGGGACGGGGTGCGAGGTGATCCACCTCGGCCACAACCGCTCGGTCGACGAGATCGTCAACTGTGCGATCCAGGAGGACGCCCACGGCATCGCGATCTCTTCGTACCAGGGCGGGCACATCGAATTCTTCAAGTACATGCTCGATCTGCTGCGCGAGCGCGGCGCGGGCGAAATCAAGGTCTTCGGCGGCGGCGGCGGGGTGATCGTTCCCGCCGAAGTGAAGGAGCTCCACGACTACGGCGTCGCGCGCATCTTCACACCCGAGGACGGCCAGCGGCTCGGCCTCCAGGGGATGATCAGCGAGGTCGTCGCCGCCTGCGACGTCGATCTCGCGAAAATCTTGCCAGCGGAAGCGAGCACGCTCGTCATGGGCTCGCAGCCTGCGCGCACACGCGCGCTCGCCCGGCTGATCACCGGCCTCGAAAGCGAAACGGTGCCCGCGAAGACGCGCGACGTGATGCTCGCCGCCGCGGCGAAGGCGAAGACGCCGACGCTCGGTGTTACCGGGACGGGCGGTGCGGGAAAGAGCTCGCTCACCGACGAGATCATCCGGCGTTTCCGGCTCGATCAGCACGATCGGCTCCGAATCGCCGTGATTTCGATCGACCCGTCGCGGCGGAAGTCGGGCGGCGCGCTTCTCGGCGACCGCATCCGGATGAACGCGATCGAGCACCCGAACATCTACATGCGCTCGCTCGCTACGCGCGACGCCGGCAACGAAGTGAGCAAGGCGCTGCCCGACGTCATTGCCGCATGCAAGGTCGCGGGCTACGACCTCGTGATCGTCGAGACTTCGGGTATCGGCCAGGGCGACGCGGCGATCGCGCCGCTCGTCGACGTGTCGCTGTACGTGATGACGCCCGAGTTCGGCGCCGCGTCGCAGCTCGAGAAGATCGACATGCTCGACTTCGCCGACTTCGTCGCGATCAACAAGTTCGACCGGAAGGGCGCGCAGGACGCGCTGCGCGACGTGCGCAAGCAGGTCCAGCGCAATCACGAGCAGTTCAAGGTGGCGCCGGAAGAAATGCCGGTCTACGGGACGATCGCCGCGCGATTCAACGACGACGGGGTGACTGCCCTCTACCAGGCGCTCGTCGCGAAGCTCGCGGCCAAGGGCTTGCGGCTCGGGCAGGGTACGCTTCCCAAGCCGGCGACGCGCGCGTCGACGTCGCAAAACGTGATCGTCCCGCCGGCGCGCGTCCGCTATCTCGCGGAGATCGCCGAGACGGTGCGCAAGTACCACGGTTGGACGCGTGACCAGTCGCGCGTCGCGCGCGAACGCCAGCAGTTGCGCTCCGCGAAGCAGATGCTCGCGTCCGCCGGCAAGACCGATGGAGCCGACCTCGAAGCGCTCGCCGCCGAGCGTGACGCGAAGCTCGACGCCCGCGCGAAGAAGCTCCTCGACATGTGGGCGAAGACGAAAGCCGCGTACGCCGGCGACGAGTACGTCGTCAAGATCCGCGACAGGGAGATCCGCACCGCGCTCACGACGACGTCGCTCTCCGGCACCAAGGTCCGCAAGGTCGTGCTGCCGCCGTTCGAGGATGATGGCGAGATCCTGCGCTGGCAGCTGAAGGAGAACGTGCCGGGAAGTTTTCCGTTCACCGCGGGCGTGTTCGCGTTCAAGCGCGAGAACGAGGACCCCACGCGAATGTTCGCCGGCGAAGGCGATGCGTTCCGGACGAACCGGCGTTTCCATCTTCTCGCCGACGGCATGCCGGCGAAGCGGCTTTCCACCGCGTTCGACTCGGTGACGCTCTACGGCAACGATCCGGACCGCCGTCCCGACATCTACGGCAAGGTCGGCAATTCCGGCGTGTCGATCGCAACGCTCGACGACATGAAAGTGCTCTACTCGGGCTTCGATCTCTGCGATCCGGCGACGTCGGTGTCGATGACGATCAACGGCCCCGCGCCCACGCTGCTCGCGATGTTCGTCAACACCGCGATCGACCAGCAGCTCGAGAAGTTCGCGAAGGACAACGGCCGCGAGCCGACAGACGACGAGGCCGACAAGATCCGCGCGTGGACGCTGACCGCGGTGCGCGGCACCGTGCAGGCCGACATCCTGAAAGAGGACCAGGGCCAGAACACCTGTATCTTCTCGACCGAGTTCTCGCTCAAGGTGATGGGCGACATCCAGGAGTACTTCGTCCAGAACGACATCCGCAACTTCTATTCGGTGTCGATCTCGGGTTATCACATCGCCGAAGCGGGCGCGAACCCGATTTCGCAGCTCGCGTTCACGCTCGCGAACGGCTTCACGTATGTCGAAGCATACCTGGCGCGCGGAATGCGGATCGACGATTTCGCTCCGAACCTCTCGTTCTTCTTCAGCTACGGAATGGATCCGGAATATGCGGTGATCGGCCGCGTCGCGCGCCGCATCTGGGCGATCGCGATGAAGAACCGCTACGGCGCGAACGAGCGCTCGCAGAAGCTCAAGTTCCACTCGCAGACGTCGGGCCGCAGCCTGCACGCGCAGGAGATCTCGTTCAACGACATTCGCACGACGCTGCAGGCGCTGATCTCGACCTACGACAACACGAATTCGCTGCACACGAACGCCTACGACGAGGCGATCACGACGCCGACCGAAGAGAGCGTCCGCCGCGCGATGGCGATCCAGCTCATCATCAACCGCGAATGGGGGCTCGGCAAGAACGAGAACCCGAACCAGGGAAGCTTCGTGATCGAGGAGCTCACCGACCTCGTCGAGGAAGCGGTGCTCAAGGAATTCGAGGCGATCAGCGAGCGGGGCGGCGTGCTCGGCGCGATGGAGACGGGCTACCAGCGCGGCAAGATCCAGGAAGAGTCGCTCTACTACGAGCACAAGAAGCACGACGGCAGCTATCCGATTGTCGGCGTCAACACGTTTCGCAGTCCGCATGCCGAAGATGTGCCGCACACGGTCGCGCTCGCGCGCTCGACCAGCGACGAGAAGGAATCGCAGCTTGCGCGCCTCGCCGATTTTCACAAGCAGCACGCGGCGGAAGCGCCCGCGGTGCTCGCGAAACTCAAGCAGACCGTGATCGACAACGGCAACGTCTTCGCAGAGCTCGTCAACACGGTGCGTGTGGCGTCGCTCGGACAGATCACCAACGCATTGTTCGAAGTCGGCGGGCAGTATCGGCGGAGCATGTGAAGGCTGGAACGGCGGCCGATCGCCGGCCGTCGCGTCACGGGCGATCCGGAAAAACAACATTAGGGGGACTTGATGAAACCGAGACCGCACGTGCGCTGGTTAGCCAGCTTCATTGCAGCGGCGGCACTCCTCTTCGCGATCGCGGCTGCCGCAGCCGATGTCCGCGTGTTGATCTCGGCTGGGTTCTATCAGGCCTATTCCCAACTGGTCCCGGAGTTCGAGCGCAGCACTGGCCACCACCTGATCACGGTGCGCGGGCCGTCGCTCGGGGATTCGCCCGAAGCGATTCCGAACCGCCTCAAGCGCGGCGAGCCCTGCGACGTCGTCGTGATGCAGGGAGATTCGATCGACAACCTGGCCAAGCAGCAATTGGTGCGCGGCGCGAGCAAGGTGGACTTCGCGCGATCCGAGATCGGCATGGTCGTGCGCGCGGGTGGCACGAAGCCGGATATCTCCAGC
>DASSGI010000289.1:0-12115 GCA_035857655.1 Casimicrobiaceae bacterium
TCACCTCCTGGCATCTGCAGCAGTCGTTGCGCGCTCCGCCTCTTGGCGGAACGATCCTCGGCTACACGACGTCGCTCGAAGATCAGCGCATCAGCGTCGACGATCTCGACGGCATGGGTGTCACGGCGCCGGCAACGCTTCGCCACTGGGTCGGCTACGCCGCGGTCGGATTCCGCTGACGATGGCGCGAAGGACGCGCGAACGCTGCATTCCTGCCGGCCTCGCTCCGTCGCCGGCGGCGTCATTTCGCGACCGTCGGACGCGACTCGTCGCCGCCACCTTGACGCGACGCGCCAGGGTTGGCTAGCTTTCGATTTCGACCGCAACCCGTTGTGGCGTCAACGAATGGAGCTCGATTCGTGATGCCTGGTCACCGGGCTCCGGTCAGTTTTTCAGGGAGGACTGACGATGGACAAGTACAACGCATTCCAGCGGCTCACAATTCTCGCGCTGTGTGGCGCGCTGTCAGTGGGCTCGGTAACCGCGTACGGACAGGAAAAACCCTACACGGAAGGTTCCATCTGGTTCATCACGATGATTCGAGTAAAGCCCGGGATGCTCGACGTCTACATGCGCGACGTTCTTCCGCTGCGCAAGAAGATCAACGAAGAGGCGAAGAAGCAGGGCCTGATTCTTTCCGATCGCGTCTTCAGCGGCAGCGCGTCGGGAAGAGATGACTTCGACGTGATGTTCATGACCGAATACAAGAACTGGGCCGCGCTGGACGGAATTTCGGCAAAGTACGAGGCAATCGAAAGCCGGATCATCGGCTCCGAGGAACGGCAGATTCAGTTGATGTCGAAACGGGCGGAGATTCGTGAAATCCTCGGAGAGAAAGCGATGCAGGAGTTGACAATCAAGTGAAATGATCGCTCGGGAGGTCGTCGATGAAGCACTTGCACGTCGGGATCGGTCTCATGACTTGGGTGCTGGCCCTCGTATTCGCGGCCCCTGCCGTGGCCGAGCAGCAGGACGAGGCCGCGATTCGCCAAGTGCAGGTCTTGCAGGCCGCCGCGTGGAATCGGCACGACGCGCGTGCCTACGCCGACCTGTTTGCCGAAGACGGAGATGTGGTGAACGTAGTCGGCTGGCGGTGGAGGGGCCGCACGGAGATCGAAAACAAGCTTCGCGAAGGCTTCGACTTCGTTTTTGCGCAAAGCACGCTCACGATCGTCGATGTTGAAGTGAAGTTCCTGAGTCCGAATGCGGCGATCGCCCACGTCCGCTGGAAGATGGTGGGCGCGAGGACTCCGCCAAGCATGCCGGAACCTCGCGAGGGGATCCAATTACAAATCCTGACGAAGCAGGGCGCTGGGTGGCTGATTGCCAGCTTCCAGAATACGAACAGCATCCCGGTGATCCCGTTCCCCAAGGGACCTACTCCTGCCAGTTGCTATCGCTGTGTAGCCTTGTTGCAGGATGCGGGGGCTTCGCTCTAGAGTCTCGCGACAGCGGTCGCAAGGTCGGACTTCGACGGGCTCGTGCGCCTGTCAGGCGTTCGAGTCCGCTAGCGACGAGGCGCGATTGCGCATCGGCTACCGCGCGTTGAGCTGAACGCCGTCGAGAAATTCGCGAATCTCGCGCCAGTGCGCGAGCTTCTCGGCGAACGGGCGCGTGTACGCGGGCGATGAAGAGGGCAGCGCGAGCGTTGCGTAGCCCGCGTCTCGCCATGCCGGGAGCGCGCGCGCAGCGGTCTGGCCGTTGAAGCAGACGAGCGCGACCGCGGGGGCTGCGCGGCGCACGCGGCTCACCTTCCCCCGCTCGGCGTCGCGAATCGCGCCGTCGAGGCTCCCGCGACGCGAGCAAGCGACGTAGACGTCCCACAGCCCGATACGGTGCGCGCGCAACGCGTCGATTCGCTTGCGGTAGGGCATCGTCGCCAGCGCGGTTCCGATGAGCGCGCCGAGCAGCGGCCAGAAGTGGTTGCGCGGATGCGCGTAATACTGCCCGGCCGCGAGGGACGCCTCGCCGGGAAAGCTTCCGAGGATCAGCACGCGAGTATCGCGTCCGAGAATGGGAGGCAAGCCGCGCTTGCGCTCCGCGGAAGACGCGGAGTCCGCTCGCGAAACGCGCCCCGGCCTTCCGACGCTCACAGCTCGTTCGGCCATGCTTTGAAGCGCACCGCGTAGTCGACGACGATGCCGGCGAAAATTGCGAGGCCGAGCCAGTGGTTGTGGCGGAACGCGACGAAGCAGCGATCGCGGTCGCGATCGCGAATGAGCCAGCCGTGATACGCGGCGCAGCCGAGCGCGACGGCGAGCCCGCCGTAGTACGCGACGCCCATCTCCAGCATGCGACCGACGGCGACCATTCCCGCGAGGTAGATCGCGTAGCAGCAGAGAACCGCGGCGACATCGAACCGTCCGAATGCGATCGCCGAGGTCCGAAGCCCGAGCTTCACGTCGTCGTCGCGATCGACCATCGCGTATTCGGTGTCGTAGGCGATCACCCAGAACGCATTCAGCACGAGCAGCCACCAGGCGATCGGCGGCACCCGATCGTAGACCGCGGCGTACGCCATCGGTATGCCGAACGAGAACGCGATGCCGAGAAAGCCCTGCGGGAGAAAGAAGAAGCGCTTGAAAAACGGGTAGACGATGGCGATCGCTGCTCCGGCAAACGACAGCAGGATCGTCGTTCGATTCGTCGCGAGCACGAATACGAACGCGCCGAGCCCGAGCACCGCGCCCACGACGAGTGCCTCCCAGGCGGGGATTTCTCCGGCGGCGAGCGGGCGGCGCGCGGTGCGCTCGACGAACGGATCGAAGTTGCGATCGGCCCAGTCGTTGACCGCGCAGCCGGCGGAGCGCGTGAGGATCGTGCCCATCGTGAAGATCAGCACGAGCGACCACGACGGCGTGCCGTGCGAGGCGAGCCACAACGCGGAGAGCGTCGGCCACAGCAGCAGCAGGATCCCGATCGGCTTGTCGAGGCGGACGAGCCGCTCGTACGCGTCGAGGCGCGCGACGATCGACTTCCTGCGCCCGCGCGGGGCGCTCTGCGGCGCGGCGCCAGCGCTCATGAAATTACCCTCCGCGCTTCGCGCTCACAGCGGCAGCGCCAGCTGCTTCTTCAGGTCGCGCGGCGCGATCTCGTCGAGCAGCTGCTGCGGCGTCGCGTACCGGAGCTTCACGCGCAGCTCGCGCTTCATCCGCCCATTCGAAAGGCGACGCGATTCGCTCATGAAGGAAAGGAGCATCGGCGCAAGACGCCCCTCGGCTTCCTCCCACGACACGCGCGGCGGCCGCGGCAGCTGGAATGCGTCGGCGACCGCGTCGAACCAGCCGCCCATCTGCATCTCCGCATCGTCGGTCACGTTGTACGCGCGATTGGGCCTCGCATGAAAGAGCGCCGCAACCGTCGCACGCGCTAGGTCCTCGGCGTGGATGTGGTTGGTGAAGACGTCGTCCTCTTCGGCGAGCACGGGCGTGCCCTGGCGGATACGGTCGAGCGGCAGCCGCGTCTCGGCGTAGATGCCCGGCGCGCGCAGGATCGACAGCGCGACGCCGTAGCGCTTCGCCCAGTCGCGCAGCCGATCTTCGGCGGCGACCCGCCGGCGCGAGCGCGGCGTCGTCGCGCGCCGGGGCCGCGTCTCGGCGACGTGCGCGCCGCCGCAATCACCGTAGACGCCCGACGTCGAAATGTAGACGAAGCGCTGTGGTATGCTTCGCGCCCGCGCCAACGTTGCGATCAGCTTCCTCGTCCGCGTATCGTCGCGGCCTTCGGACGGCGGCGGTGCAAAATGAAGGACGGCGAAAGGTGCCGCGCGCAGGCGCTCGAGGCTCCTCAGCCGGTCGAGATCGCCGACGATCGGGACGATGCCGTGCGCGCGCAGCTTCGCGACATCCTCGTTGCGGCGCGTGAGTCCGTAGAGCCTGACCTTGGGATGGAGCAATCGGGCGGTGCGCAGCGCCACGTCGCCGCAGCCGATCAACAATACCCGGATCACCTTGTTGCCACCTGCATCGTTCGCGCCGTCGCGTTGACGCGCGACACTCACTGTCGAAGCGTCGCCGTCATATGCCACGCCAGATTACCATAACTCCCAGCGGTCACTCGTTCGTTTGCAACGAGGGCGACACGGTGCTCGCCGCGGCGATGGAAGCCGATCTGATGCTGCCGTACGGGTGCCGCAACGGCGCGTGCGGGACGTGCAAAGGAAAGATCGTCGAGGGCCACGTCGACTACGGCGCGTACCAGGCGGCGACGCTCACCGAAGACGAGAAGCGCGTGGGGCTCGCGCTTTTCTGCTGCGCGAAGCCGCTCACGGACCTCGTGATCGAGGTGCGCGAAGTGCGCAAGGCCGGCGACATCCAGATCCGGAAGCTCCCGTGCCGTGTCGAATCGATCGACAAGCCCGCGCCGGACGTGGCGATCGTCAAGCTGAAGCTCCCCGCGAACGAGCGCCTGCAATTTCTCGCGGGGCAGTTCGTCGACTTGCTGCTGAAGGAGGGCCGCCGCCGCAGCTTTTCGCTTGCGAATCCGCCGCACGACGACGCTCTGCTCGAGCTCCATATCCGGCATCTGCCGGGCGGCTGGTTCTCCGACCAGCTGTTCAACCAGTTCAAGGGACGCGAGATCCTGCGCTTCGAGGGCCCGCTCGGAACTTTCTTCCTGCGCGAAGAGTCGGACAAGCCGATCATCTTCGTCGCCGGCGGCACCGGCATGGCGCCGATCAAGGGCGTGATCGAGCATGCGCTCCATCACAAGATCGACGCGGTGCGCCCGATGGTTCTGTACTGGGGGGTTCGCTCGATGCGCGATCTCTATATGCACGATCTGCCCGGCAAATGGCAGCAATCGAGCGCCAACTTCACGTACATCCCGGTGCTTTCGGAGCCGGATCTTGAATGGCCCGGCCGCAAGGGCTTCGTCCATCAGGCGGTTCTCGACGATTTCCGAGACCTCTCCGGCTATCAGGTCTACGCGTGCGGCGGACCTGCGATGATCGACATCGCGCGGAAGACGTTCGTCGAGACGCGCGGGCTGCCGGCCACGGAATTCTTCGCCGACAGCTTCACTCCCGCGGTCGAGCCGCCGGGAGCGCAACCGGGGTGAGCTCGCGCCGGAAACACGGCGTACCGCGATCCGACACCAATCGCAGGCGCCGTGCGCTCCTCTCCATGGCGCTCGCCGCGCCTGGCTCGCATGCTCGGCGAGAGCAGCACAGGGGAAGTATCCCGACCGTCCGATCGTTCTCGTACTCCCATCGCCGATCGGCGGCACCAGTGATCTTCTCGCGCGCCTGATCGAAATCTGGCTCGAGGCGGCACTGGGACAACCGGTCGTCGTCGAAGCAAGACCCGGAGCGGCCGGTCGGATCGCGGTCGACTATGTCGCCGGCGCGGCGCCGGACGGCTACACGCTGCTCGTCGCCAACAACGGTGCGAACGCGATCCTTCCGGCGGGAAGCGGTTCGCAATCGACGGCCGCGCCGAAGCAATTCGCGCCGATAACGATGGTCGCGCGACTTCCGATCCTCGTCGCCGTGTCGCCGTCGACGGGGATCGATTCGCTGCAGTCGCTGATTGCTCGCGCGCGCAAGGAGCCAGGGACGCTCCCCTACGCGAGCGGCGGCGTCGGATCGACATCGCACACGGCGGCGGCCCGGTTGTTCCAGCGTGCAGGCGTTCGCCTCATCCACGTGCCCTACGTGGGGACGGCGGCCGCCGTCAAGGACGTGCTCGCCGACGAAGTTCCGATCCTGTTCACGCATCTCGGCACGGTGGCGACGCTCGTTCGCGCGGGACGGCTGCGCGCGCTCGCCGTGACCGGAAGCGAGCGCACGCCCGAGTTCAGCGAAATCCCGACGCTTGCCGAGCTCGGCTACCCGGGCTTCGACATCACGACATGGCACGGCCTGGTCGCGCCGATCGGCACGCCGCAGGAGGTCATCGTGCGTCTGCACGACACGCTGGTGCGGGCGATCGCTCAACCCGAAGCGCGCGCGCAGCTCGTCCAACTCGGGATGGAGCCGATCGGCAGCTCTCCCGAGGAATTCACGAGGGCGATTGCCGAGGATCTCCGGAACTGGTCCGAAGTGCTGCGTTCGATGCGCAATGAGCCGCAATAACCGCCGCATCCTCCTTGTCTCGACTGCCACCCGCTGGCTCGGAACTGCCCGGATGCCGCGCGTGCTCGCGCGCGCCGGCTTCGAGGTCGTGTTGCTTGCGCCGATCGATTCGCTCGCCGCGAAATCGCGCTACGTCTCACGAACCGGCTTCCTTGCGACTACGGCGACGCCGATGGAATGGCTGCTCGAGCTGATTCGCCTGATCGACGAGCACGACCCCGAGACGCTCGTGCCGTGCGACGAGATGGCGGTGCGCCTGCTGATCATGGTTGCGCTCGAGCCGCCTCCAGGGTTCAACCAGGCGCTGACGACGCGCCTCGTCAAGCTCGTCGAAGCATCCCTTGGCGACCCGCGCTTCTATCTGACGAGCATCGACAAGACGATGCTGACCCCCGCTGCCGAAGCGATGGACGTGCGCGTCCCGGATTACGCGATCGCGACGAGCGTCGACGACGCGCGCCGTCACGCGACGGCGCTCGGGTATCCTGCCGTCATCAAGCGTCGCTTCGGCTTTGCAGGCGAAGGCGTTGCGATCGTCTCGACGGAAGAGGAGGTCGCAGTCGCCGCGCAGCGACTGCTGCGTCCCGATCAGCTCGACCTTGGCGAACGGCGGGCCGCAGCTGCTGGTGCAGGCGTTCATCACCGGTCCGTATCATTCGCAGGCGCTCGTCGCCGAGCGCGGCGTGGCACTCGCGAGCTTCGCGTGGGAGCGCTTCGTCGCGACCACCGACGTCAAGGGGCAGAGCGCGATGCTGCGGTTCATTCGCTCTCCGGGGACGCTTGCATTCTCGGAGAAGCTCTGCAGCGGCTTCGGCATGAGCGGCTTCTTCAACGTCCAGTTCGTCCCCGACGAACGCAGCGGCAACGCTTACCTGCTCGAGATCAACCGCAGGCTCGTCACGCACATGCATCTCGGCGAGCGCGTGGGCAGGGATCTCGCGGCGGCGTTCTTCAACCGCCTCGAACCGGCGGGGCGCGCCGGTTCGCTCGCCGAGCACGAGCGCCCCAACGACATCATTGCGGTTTTCCCGCGAGAGTGGCTACGCGATCCCGCCAGCCCGCACCTGCTCGAATTCCCGGTCGACGTGCCGTGGGACGACCCGCCGCTCCTCGAAGCGATGCTTGCGATGCGCCACGAGCGCCGATTGACGCGACCCTCGACGCTATCCCGCAACTAACACTCGCCCAATGAGCCAAGGAGCCCCGCCGTCGGACGGGCTTTTTGCAGGACGTTTCAGCTCGTTGTCGAGTCGAGGCTGCTCCCGTCACGATCTGCACACGGCAACGTTCGGCGACAAGGCGAACGCACTGCGGACCGCGTTCGAAATCGACGTCAGAGGTTGATCCCGCTACGACTGGGACGAGTTAACGCGCCCCATGCGCTCGTCCGGAGCACAGCCCTATCGCTTCAACTGTCTTCCAGCTCAGAAAGCGCGAGCTTGAGCGCCGCTGCGAGATGCACGTTCGCCTCGTGCTCGCGACCGAGCCGCGCGAAGAGCTCGCCGAGCGCAACGCGGGTCCGCCATGCGTCCTCGTGCGCGAGGCTCGCCTCGAGGTACGACTGCGCCTTGCCCCACAGCTGCGCACGCTCGCAGAGCACGCCGAGCGCGTAGAGAAGCGTCGCATCGTCGCTGTGCGACGCAAGCCAGCGTTCCGACTGTTCGAGCTGTGGCGAAGGGTCGGGTAACCGGCATTCGGCGTAGAGCCGGACGAGCTCGGGATTCCAATCGCGCTCGAGGCTTCGTACAAGCACGTCTGCAGCCTCGCGATCGTTGCCGAGCGCGATCAGCGTCTGTGCAGCAGCACGCGCGATCCTCGGCATTCGCTGCTCGGCGTCGCCGAGCTTCGACCAGTAGGCGCGAAACTCGGTTGCATCGTGCCGACGCGCGACGAGCTCCTGGGCGTGCGCGGCCGCGCGCACGAGCTCGCCCTCGCTCGCGCCGTATGCCTTGCGCTTGACGAGCTGGTCGACGAGCGCCGGAATCTCGGCGTATCGCGCGGCGCCCTGGAGCGCGCGCAGCTCGAGACGCAGCGCCGCCGTGTGCGAGCCCGCCTCCCTACGCAGCGCCTGCAGGACCGCAAGCGCCTCGCTCGGCTGACCCTGCTCGAGCTTCAGCTCGGCTTCGAGCATCAGGCGCGGCACGGCAAGGCTCTTGCCCTGCGCGTCTGGACGCGCGAGCATTTCCTCGGCGGCCGTGAACTCGTGCGCGTCGATCGCGGCACGCGCGCCGAGCAGCGCCGCAAGGCCCGGCGAGCGCGGAATCGCGAGCGCTTCCTCCGCGTACTGGCGCGCGCGGCCATAGCGGCCTTCGAGCAGCGCGACCATCGCCGCATCCTGCGTCGCCCGAATGCGCTCGTGCTGCTGGCGGCGCCGGTACGCGCGAACCTCCTCCGGCAGCGAAAGCGTCCTGCGGATGATCCGGAGCAACAGATAGCCGATGACGAAGGCGGCGATCGCCAGGACGATCATCAGGTTGAGCGAAAGCTCGACGCGGTAGGGCGGCGCGACGAACAGCGCGTAGCCGGTCGTGAGCTTCGCTGCGAGCGCAACGGCAACCGCGGCGGCGGCGAGGAGCAGGAACCAGAAGAGAACGCGCACGGCTGAGCGGGCTAGGACCTGCTAACGCGCCGCCGGAGGCGCCGCACTCCCGCGAGCGGGAGCGCGGTCCTGTGCGAGACGCAGCACGCGCAGCGCCTCGAGACTGCGTGTGAGGTCCGGGGTCTCCCCGGGCATCGGCGTCGCCGCGAGCTGCTTCAGCGATCCGAGCACCGCCTGCACCGGCTTCGCGCGAGAATCGAAGTACTGCTTGAGCCACGAGTCGGACGCAGCGAGGTCCGCCTGGAAGCTCGCGTCGTCACGCGCAAGCAGCGCGATACGTGCGGTGAGAAGGCGGAGCTTCAGGTTTTCGCGCAGGAAATATTGCTGCGCAACCGGCACGAGCGGCGCCGCGGGCCGGTCGGTCACCTCGATCCGGATCAACTGGCGGATGTCGCTCCACATGTCGTGCAGCATCCGTCGCCACCGTGGCTCGTCGGGCGGAGGCGCGTCCTTGTCGGGGACGGCGGCCGGCAACCGCTCGTCCATCGCGAGCGGTAGCGTGTCGACGGCTGCGATCGCCTGATCGAGCTTGAGGCTCATCCCGGCGACATCGACATACGGAATCGCCTTCAGACGATCGATGTCGCGGGCGAGCGCGCGTCGCAGCGGAATGAATTGCGGGCGATCGAGACGTTGCAGTTTGACGTCGGCGAGCTGCAATGCGGTAAGCGCGGACGACACGCTCCCCGCGAGCTGCAGCTGCTGATTGGCGATCAGCAGCACCTGCTCGAGCTCGGAGAGCGCGATCTCGTCGCGCGACGGCGCGAGATCGCGATACAGCGCTTCGAGCGCGGCCTGCTGCGCCTGCGATTCGGCGATCCGCGTCTCGAGCAGCGTCACCTTCGCCTGCGCGTCGCGCAGATCGCTGGCGAGCTGCGTCTGTTCCTTTCCCGACGCGGCCACGGCGGTTTCGACACCGGAAAGGCGTTGCGCGACTTCGGTCCGCAATTGCTGCTGGGCGCGCCGGGCGTCGAACCAGATCGCGAGCGCAGCGGCGAGCGCTATGAGCGCGACGCCGACCCAGAGAAGGCGCGATGCGCCTGGGCGGGCGGCTCGCCCGAGCTGCGGGGGTGGAGCGCCCGTCGCGGCGCCGGAACCGCTGGCGCCGGCGCCCGGAGGCGCTGCGGGTTCGCCGGCTGCGGGCGGTACGCTATCGGCAGGCTCGGACATGGCGTCGACACGTGTCTCGGGCGCCGATTCTAGCAGGCAGCAGGCGGTTCCCGGCCCTCGCCACGATTGGCCGTCCACACCCGCTCGACTACAATCGGGAACGCCGCAGCTCGCGAACGGCACCTCGAGCGGAATCAGCACCAGCTTGCGGGCGTCATCGTCCGATAGCCCATCATCGCCTCGCCCCCGTGACGATCATCCTCGTCGTCGTCGTCGCCATCATCGGCTTTGCGCTCGGCTATGCAATGGGACGAGCGCTGCGCACCGAAGGCCAACGCACGGCGCCTTTTGCGATTGCCGAAGCGCCCGCAACAGAGGCGCAGATCGAAGCGCCGCGTGTGCATGCGACTGCAGCACCTGCCGAGGCGGCGACGCCTCCGCCTTCGTCCTCGCCTCCGCCGCCTTCGCAGCCTTCGCAGCCTTCTCCGTCGCCATCGTTACCCGTATTGGCGGCCGACGAACTATTGGCGGCCGACGATCATGTGTCGCCCGAGCGCGCGAGGATCATTCGAAGCTATGAAGCGGAGGCGGCGCTTCTGAGGCGCGGGCTCGCCGGGCGCGACGCGGCGATCGAGCAGCTCGCCGGGCTCGCCGAAGAACGCCGTCGTCTCTTCGACGAGCTCGCGGCGGCGCGCAGCGAGACCGCGCGTTATCGGCAGCTCGTCATCGATCTCGAAAACAACGCAGCGCCGCAGTTCTTCGGAGCCGGCGCGCCCGACGATCTGAAGTTGATCGTCGGCATCGGCCCCGTGCTCGAGCGGATGTTGCAGATGATGGGCGTGACGACCTACCGGCAGATCGCGCGCTGGTCCGAGCGCGACATCGATGAATTCGACGCGAAGCTGCACGAATTCCCCGGTCGCATCCGCCGCGACGCGTGGGTGACGCAGGCGCGCGCGCTGCATCAGAGCAAATACGGCGAATCGCTCCCGTTGCGGGGCCGCGGGTAACATGCCTGCGTCGTCGCGCCGGCAACGCGATGCGCTGCCGCGAACAACGGTGAGCCCGTCCCCGCGGGTCACGGCATCGCCCGCGCAGCACATCACGGCAGCGCAGCTCGTTCCGGTCGCCGTGCTCGCGCTCGTCTGGGGCGTCAACTGGCCCGTGCTCAAGCTCGGCGTCACCGAGATCGCGCCGCTTACGTTTCGCGCGCTGACGCTGCCGTTCGCCGCGCTCGGATTGCTGGCTATTGCAAAGGCAACCGGCGATTCGATCCGCATTCCGCGAGCGCTGTGGCCAAAGGTGGCGCTCCTCGGCGTCGCCAACATCACCGGATGGAACGGCCTGCTGCTGTTCGGCGTGCAGCAGCTGCCCGCGGGTCGGAGCGCGATCATCGCGTTCACGATGCCGATGTGGTCGGTTCTGTTTTCGCTCGCATTGCTGCACGAGCCGCTGTCGCGGCGCAAGGTCGCAGGCCTCGCGCTCGGCATGCTCGGCATGGGCGTGCTGCTCGGCGACGATATCCGGCACATCCAGCGTACGCCGACTGCAGCTCTGCTCGTGCTCGGCGCCGCGATTGCATGGGCGCTCGGCACCGTGCTGTTGCGCAAGTGGAAGCCGCCGCTGCCGCAGAACGCGCTCACCGGGTGGATGATGCTCCTCGGCTGGATCCCGCTCGCCGTGATCGCGCCGTTCTTCGACAACGGCACGCTCCACTCGCCGTCGGCCGCGGGATGGTTCGCGCTCGTCTACAACATGTTCCTCGCCGGCACGCTTGCGCACTGGGCGTGGTACTCGCTCGCCCGCACGCTGCCCGTCGCGATCTCGTCGATGTCGTCGTTGCCGGTGCCGATCGTCGGCGTCTTCTCCGGAATGCTGTTGCTGGGCGAGCGACCGAGAGCAGGTGAGTGGATCTCGCTTGCCCTGGTCGTCGCGGCGATGGTCGCGGTTCTCTGGGTGAAGAAGCCCGCCGCCGTCACGCCGCCGCCCGACAACTAGGGCCTGTCGA
Organism: Casimicrobiaceae bacterium; assembly: GCA_035857655.1. GTDB lineage: Bacteria > Pseudomonadota > Gammaproteobacteria > Burkholderiales > Casimicrobiaceae > CAIWHR01. Next base: position 11,791 of record DASSGI010000289.1, read on the forward strand.
CAGGCCCTAAGTCGTTGTTGCCTGCGCGAGCTCGGGAATCAGCGTCAGCAGCGGCTTCTGTGCGAACCACGCGTCGAGGTTCGCCTTGCAAAGGTCGCCCATCGCCTGGCGCGTCTCGCGCGTCGCGCTGCCCACGTGCGGCAGCAGCACGACATTGTCCATCGCGAACAGCGGCTCCGGGATCCTGGGCTCGTCGGCGAACACGTCGAGTCCCGCGCCCTTGATCGTGCCCTTCTCGAGCGCTGCGACGAGCGCAGGCTCGTCGACGATCGACCCGCGCGCGATGTTGACGAGCGTGCCTTTCTTGCCGAGCGCCGCCAGCACG
>DASSGI010000290.1:0-4722 GCA_035857655.1 Casimicrobiaceae bacterium
CGCGTGATCTACCTCGTGTTCAACGAGGGCTACTCGGCGTCGTCGGGACAGTCGCTGACGCGCGTCGACCTATCGGGCGAGGCGATCCGGCTGGGACGGCTGCTGGTCGACCTGCTCCCCGAACCCGAAGCGATCGGCCTCCTCGCGCTGATGCTGCTGCACGAATCGCGGCGCACAGCCCGGGCGACTCCGTCCGGCGAGCTCATCCTCCTCGCCGACCAGGATCGCTCGTTGTGGAACCGCGAGCAGATCCGCGAAGGCTCGGCACTGGTGACACGTGCGCTCGCGTCGCGACAAGCGGGGCCGTATGCGCTGCAGGCCGCAATCGCCGCCGTCCACGCGGAGGCAGCCACTGCGGCGGCGACCGACTGGGACGAGGTCGTCGGCCTCTACGGTGCGCTGCTCGCCGCCGATCCGTCTCCGGTGATCGAGCTCAACCGCGCAGTCGCCGTGGCGATGCGCGATGGTCCCGCCGCAGGGCTCGCGATCGTCGAGGCGATCCTCGATCGCGGCGACCTCGGCGACTATCACCTCGCCCATGCGGCCCGGGCCGACCTTTGCCGGCGCCTCGGCAAGACCGCCGACGCCCGGGCATCCTACCGACGCGCAATCGAGCTCGCCCGGCAGGAGCCGGAGCGGCGCTTCCTCGAGCAAAGGGTCGCCGAGCTTCCCCCTGATTCATAAGGACAAGCGTGTTTCGGCGGTTTCGAGAAGTTTTTTCTGCGCCGATGTCGATTTCGGCGTTCGCCAATCGACTACCCACTGGACCGACCCGGAGGCACCGATGAAATTCCTCTGCCTGATCTGCGCGGACACCCACATGGAGCGGATGTCGGAAGGCGAGGCGCGCAAGCACTTCGCCGACTATGCGGATTTCACCACCGCGATTCGGAAGAGCGGCCACTATCTCGGCTGCAACCGGCTGCAGCCCCCCGGCACGGCGGTCACCGTCCGCGTGCGCAACGGCAAGGTCACGACGACCGACGGCCCGTTCGCCGAAACGAAGGAACAGCTCGGCGGGTACTACCTGATCGAAGCCCGCGATCGCGCCGAAGCGGTCCGGATCGCCTCGCGGATACCCGGCGGCTGGATCGGATCCGTCGAGGTGCGCCCGGTTGCGGAGGACGCGGCGACCCTGCAGGCGCTCGGCTTCACCGGACAGGGCGTCGCGGAGTAACCCGATGTCGAATTGCGTTCGGCTCGTTCGACTAATCAGTGAAAGCCTCACTGATTGTCGGAGCCGAACATGCAAAGAGTCATCGATCTGTTCGAAGTGCTGCGTCGACACGGGCAAAAGCTGGGCCCTTACCTGATGCTCGAGATTCTTCTGCCCGGTGGCAGCCTGTTCGCACTGGCGCTCTTCCTGTACCAGCGCCGGAAGGCGGCCACCGGACGCGGGACACCCTGGCCCGTCGCGGCGTTCATGCGGCTCTGGGTGAGCCTCGTGCCGCAGGGCATTTTGATGCCGCAGCCCTGCTACGCTCGGCCTTCGCGCGCGCTGCGCTCGCCCATCGACTCTCGGGAGTAATCCATGAAATACCTGTGCCTCGTCTATCTCGACGAAAAGAAGCTGACCGCCGTTCCCGATCGTGAATGCCAGGCGTGCGGCGACAGCCTCCGGGAGAAAGGGAAGCTCGTCGCCGCGGAAGCGCTGCAAGGCATCCACACGGCAACGACGGTGCGCGTGCGCAACGGCAAGGTCTCGGTGACCGACGGACCGTTCGCGGAGACGAAGGAACAGCTCGCCGGGTTCTACCTGATCGACGCGAGCGACTTGAACGAAGCGATCCAGGTGGCTTCGAAAATCCCGCCGGCGCGCGTCGGCAGCGTCGAGGTGCGGCCGGTGAGGCAGCTGTCGGTCTGATGATGCGCGAACAGCGTCGCCCACCGATGAGAGCGTCGGCGATTCCCCGCGAGCGCACCGTAGCGCATGGTTCGCCGCGGTCGATCGCGATACGCGTCGATGCGCGCTACGACGCAACGCCCGAGCGCGTCTTCTCCGCGTGGCTCGACGCCGAAGTCGCGCGTCGATGGCTGTTCGCGACGGCGACGCGCCCAAGCGCGAATGTCCGGATCGACGCGCGCGTGGCCGGAAGCTTTCGCTTCGTTGAACGGCCCGATGGAAGCGATGTCGAATATCGAGGCGAGTATGTCGAGATCGTCCCGTGTTGCCGCCTGGTGTTCAGCCTCGCGCTTCCCGGTGGGCGCCACGCTCTTACGCGCGTGAGCGTGGATATCGATGCGCAAGCCCATGGATGCAGCCTTGCGCTCACGCACGAGCATGTGCCGCCCGATCTTGCCCGTGACATCGAAGCGCGCTGGACCGGGATGCTGTACGGACTCGGCGAGACGCTCGGCGCGATCGGCAGCGATTCGCCGATCGAGCGCTCGCCGGTCGCGCGACACGGACCTCTGCGGCGGCCCGCAGTGGCGGAAGACCGCTGGCCGTAGATTTCAATGATCGTCAATAAAGGAGCGAACGATGCGAATCAACACCTATGTGATGTTCAACGGCCGCTGCGAAGAAGCTTTCCGTTTCTACGAAAAGGCGCTCGGCGGCAAGATCGTCGCGATGATGGTGCACAAGGGAACGCCGGCCGAACAGCACGTGCCGGCGAATTGGGGCGAGAAGATCATTCATGCGGCACTGGCCGTCGGCGACCAGATGCTGATGGGCTCCGACTCGCCCCCCGAGCACTACCAGAAGCCCGCGGGGTTCTCGGTCGCGCTGCACGTGAAGGACCCCGCCGAGGCGGAACGCTTCTTCAACGCGCTGGCCGACAAGGGCACGATCACGATGCCGATCGCCGAGACGTTCTGGTCGCCGCGCTTCGGAATGCTCGTCGACCGCTTCGGTATCCCATGGATGATCAACACGGAACCGAAGTCGTAGTCATCCGGCGAGCGGGTTCCGGCTGCGGGCGCATGCGAAGGCCTGAGCCCGCAACGCGATTCGGTGAGCGGGGTGCGTTGCGGGCGCATGCGAAGGCCTAAGCCCGCAACGCGACCCGCTCACCGAACGCGAGCGCGGACTACAAGCGCGCGTCGAACAGCCCGGCCACCTTGGTGAAGCCCTGCTGAGTGGGATGAAGCTCGTTGCCCCACCACACCTTGTAGCGGTCGTTGACGAGATCGGTCGATAGCGAGTTGCGCAAGTCGACGACTTGCACGTGCGCGAACGCCGGAAGCGTTGTGACCGCGTCGAGCATCGCGTACATCCGGTCGATCAGGTCGCGCGTGATCGCGACGCGCTCCGCGAGATCGTCATAACCCTTTTGCAGGAATCCCGGTTCGAGCCAGGGCCCGGGCAACGGGCCCCAGCCGCCGAGGAAACCGCGCCCGTCGGCGACCGGATAGTCGTATCCGTGCAGCAGGATCGGCACCGTCGCGCCGAGCAGGCTCTGGCACGCCGCCGTTACCGCGGACAGCATCGTCGTGTACGCAACGCGTATCCGCGTCTGGACGACGCCGTCGAGCACCGCCGGATTGAATCCGTACACCGGCGACGAGCGATGATTGAGCAGCATCGCGAAACCGTCCCCGGCGACGTCGTTGCCGCCACCCGACACGAGGATCGCATGCGGAAAGTCGCCGCGGCGCACGACGCGCTGGATCGCGCCGACGAAATCGGCGAGCTGGCCTCCGTCGTAGGCCATGCTTTCGACGCTGTCGCCGCGGTGCGCGACGCTTTCGATATCCCAGCCGAAAGCATAGTCGAGCTTCTTCAGCACGTCGTAGAAAGGGTAGTCGAACCACGAGTCGCCTTCGGCGACGAGAACGCCGCGACTGCTCGGAGCGCCGCCGCTTCCGCCTTTTGCGACGATCTTCTTCGCGCCCTTCCCTTTCCGCCCCGGGGCCGCGCGTCCACCGGGACCGCCACGCGCCGGGCCCTTGGCCGCCACGACCTTCGCCCGGCGCTGCTGCAACTCGTTGTGGCGGGCAACGACCCATTCCGCCTGTTTCCGTCCGAGATTCAGCGCCTGCGCAGTCGCCTCGCTCGCGCTTTGCGTGCCGGACACTTTGCGTTTGCGCGACTTCTGCACTTTGGCGCGCATTGCTTTCGCGGCAGGTCGACCCCGCGCTGACACAGCCTTGCGCGAGACCGCAGCGAACTGTTCCCACGCCGTGGGTTCGACGCCCGATTTCGCCTTGCGTTGCTTGCTCGTTGCCATCATGTGCTCCCGATTCCAGTGAGACCTCCTGATCCCTCTCGGTCGAATCGCGCGCGTTGCCGCTAGCCGATGATCTCGATCCGCTCGGCGAGCAGCGTGTGCTCGAGCAGCACGCCGTCGCAGCGAACCTCGTGCCCGACGTAGCGATCGAGGCCGCTGTCGCCAAGCGCCGGCCCGCCCTTGCGCCGCAGCACGTAGCGCGCAGCGCCGGTGTCGATCCAGACGGCGATGCGCCAGCTCTTGCTCTGGCCGCCGAACGGCGCGCGCTCGACGCTGCCGGTCACGCCCGTGACGCGCTTCGGAGATTCCTGCGCGGGGTCGATCACGCTAGCGTTGCTCGTACTTGCGCACGTCGACGAGCTTGCCGCGGACTTCCTTGACGACGACGGCAACCGCGTGCGGACCGCGTCCCGCGTTCGGCGGCTTTTCGATCGCGACAAAAAATCGCCGCCCCGCCGTGTCGATGCGTGTTGCGCCTGCCCGCGGCGCGAGCTTGCGCGCCGCGGCGCTCTTCGGTTGGTCTGCAACCGGCGCCACCGGTGGACGGACC
>DASSGI010000291.1:0-4727 GCA_035857655.1 Casimicrobiaceae bacterium
CGGGTCCGCGATAGTCCTGGTCGCAGAACGTACGAAGATCTTCGTAGAGATCGTCGGTCACGCCTGCGAGCGGCTTCAGGACGGTGACTCCGGGCCATCGCGCTGTCGCGTCGCAATGCCCAGCGGCGAAGTGACGGACGAGGAACGTTGCGGCGATCGTATAGATGCATCCGACGATCGCCAATGCGATGCAGAGCGCGCCCGCCGCCTCGAGTGCCGCCGTTGTCATCGGGGCATGGCGCTGGCGCACGCCTTCCGAGGGCGGGACGGGTAGGGTAACCTACGCGCGATTTTCGTCGATCGTTGCAAGCCGCCAACCTCGAGACGTCACGACTGCCGCGTGAGAAAATTCTTCCTCGCCGGCTATCTCATTGTCGCGGCGCTTGCTTGCATCGGGCTTGCGGGTTGCGGAACGATGGCTGTCGACCAAACTTCGCCCGACGACCCGTTCGAGCCGATGAATCGCGCGGTTCTCGACGTCAACACCGCGTTGGACAAGGCGGTGATCAGGCCCGTCGCCGAGCTCTACCGCGACGTCGTGCCGCCTTTCGTCCGCGACCGGATCCGCTCGATGATCGACAACCTGACGGAGCCGCGGATCTTCGCGAACGACCTGCTGCAGTTCCGGATCAACGCCGCCGGCATCACCTTCGCCCGCTTCGTCTTCAACTCGACGTTCGGAATCGCCGGGATGTTCGACGTGGCGAAGGACCACGACTTGCCGCAACAGTCCGGCGACTTCGGCGAGACGCTCTATGCGTGGGGCTTCGACGAAGGTCCGTACCTGATGCTGCTCTTCTTCGGCCCCTCCAACCTGCGCGACACGATCGGGCTCGGTGTCGACCTGTTCACGACGCCGCCCGGCGTGTTTCTTTCGGGCAACAGCGGATTCTGGATCGGCGTGGCCGAGGGCACCGTCAACGCGATGGACCTGCGGTCGAGGAATATCGAGACGCTGGATCAGATCGTCGCGAGCTCGCTCGATTATTACTCGCACCTGAAGAGCATCGCCCAGCAACACCGGCGGGCGGTGCTTCGAGACGTGCGCGAGCCGCCGCAGGAGCCCGGGGAGCTCGTCGATCCCGGAGCGCCTGCGGGTGAGCCGCAGGATTAGAGCGACAGCGCCTGCTACTCCAGCGGCGGCACCAGCGTGAGCGACGGTGCTCCGGCTGATGCCGCGACCGGGCGAATCGCGAGCGGGTGCTTTCGTCAGCCCTTCGTCGCGTCGGGCTTTGCCGGCGATCGCTGCTTGTCGGCCTGCTGCCGCAGGCTTTCGACGAGGGCAGTCGCGCCTCCTGCCTTGAGGATCGCGGCGAACTCGGAGCGGCGCGTGGCGAGCTCGCTGATCGTTCCCGTCAGATAGACGTCGACGACCTTCCACGAGTCCCCCGAGCCGCGCATCAGGTAGTTGAGCGTGACGGGCTCGCCTTTGCCCGGGGTCAGCTTCGTGCGGACCAGGCGCCCGGTATTGCGAGTTTCGCTCGTCGGGTCCACCTCGAAGCGCTCGCCCGAATAGCCATCGAATCGGTTCGCGTATGTGCCGATCGTCATCTGCGAGAAATTCTCGACGAGCTGCGCCTGCTGGTCGGCGGGGATCGAGTTCCAGTCGGGGCCGACGGCGATGCGCGTCATCGCCGGCAAGTCGAACGTCGAGCGGATCACCGGCGCAAGCTTGCCGTAGCGGCCCTGAAAACCGAGTCGCTGTGCGTCTTTCATGACCGCCAGCAGCGCGTCGTAGAACGTGCGGATCGCCCGGACCGCGGGATCGGGATGCTCGCCCTGTCCCGATGCACTGCCAGCCCATCCAATGAGCAGTGCGGCGGCTCCGATCTGCAAAGCAAGGCGCCGTTTCGGGCTGACGGAGGAGTTTGTCGTAGTCGAATCCAACAGAGGGAACTCTCGCGAAGGTGGAATGGAGTAACGATCGACGCCCGACGAGGCGCCATCGAGGCGAACCCGGCTCACGTGTTCGGCATATCCATTATCGCATTGGACGATCGAGTGCCCCGGCGCGCGCCGCCGTTTTGGTACGATTCGCGTCTCTTGCTCCGCCAACCGCGTTCATCGAGTCGGGCGAACGCATGTCGAGGAGAATCGCGATCATGACAGCCAAATCGAACAAACGGGATCCTTCGAAGCTGCGCTCCCGCAAGTGGTTCGCGAACCCGGACAATCCGAACATGACGGCGCTCTACCTCGAGCGCTACATGAACTTCGGCCTGAAACGCGACGAGCTGCAGGCCGGGAAGCCGATCATCGGGATCGCGCAATCGGGATCGGACCTCTCGCCCTGCAACCGCCATCACCTCGAGCTCGCGCATCGTGTCCGCGAAGGCATACGTGAGGCCGGTGGAATCGCGTTCGAGTTCCCCGTGCATCCGATCCAGGAGACGGGAAAGCGTCCGACGGCCGCGCTCGACCGCAACCTGTGCTACCTCGGGCTCGTCGAAACGCTGTACGGCTACTTCATCGACGGCGTTGTCCTCACCACGGGTTGCGACAAGACGACGCCGGCGCAACTGATGGCTGCGGCAACCGTCGACATTCCGGCGATCGTATTGTCGGGCGGACCGATGCTGAACGGCTGGTTCCGCGGCGAGCGCACCGGCTCGGGGACGATCGTCTGGAAGGCGCGCGAGCTCCTCGCTGCGGGAGAGATCAGCGACGAGGAGTTCATCGAGCTGATCGCCTCGGCAGCGCCGTCGTCGGGCCATTGCAACACCATGGGCACCGCGTCGACGATGAACTCGCTCGCGGAAGCGCTGGGGATGTCGCTGCCCGGCAGCGCGGCGATCCCCGCGCCGCACAAGGATCGTGCGGTGAATGCGTACGAGACCGGCAAGCGCATCGTCGAGATGGTGTGGGAGGACCTGCGTCCGTCGAAGATCATGACGCGGGAAGCGTTCGAGAACGTGATCGTCGTCAATTCGGCGATCGGCGGATCGACGAACGCGCCGATTCATTTCAACGCGATCGCGCGGCACATCGGTGTCGAGCTCGACAACGACGACTGGGAGAAGGTCGGCTACGACATCCCGCTGCTCGTCAATCTGCAGCCGGCCGGCGAATATCTCGGCGAGGAGTACCACCGCGCGGGCGGGGTTCCGGCGGTCGTGAACGAGCTCATCAAGGGCGGGAAGATCCGCAAGAACACCGTGACCGTCAACGGCAGGACGCTGTACGAGAACTGCAGGACCGCGTCCGTCGCCGACGCGAAGGTGATCTGGCCATACGCGAAGCCGATGAAGCAAAAGGCCGGCTTTCTCAATCTGAAGGGAAACCTCTTCGACAGCGCGATCATGAAGACGAGCGTGATCTCGGAGGATTTCCGCAAGCGCTACCTATCGAATCCAAGCGATCCGAACGCGTTCGAAGGGCGAGCGATCGTCTTCGACGGCCCGGAGGACTACCACCACCGGATCGACGATCCGAAGCTCGCGATCGACGACAGCTGCCTGCTGTTCATTCGCGGCGTCGGTCCCGTCGGCTATCCGGGCGGCGCCGAGGTCGTCAACATGCAGCCGCCGGCGGAGCTGATCAAGCACGGCGTGACGACGTTGCCTTGCATCGGCGATGGCCGGCAGTCGGGGACGTCGGGTTCGCCGTCGATACTCAATGCGTCGCCGGAAGCCGCGACGGGCGGCGGGCTCGCGATCCTCAAGACGGGCGATCGGATCCGGATCGATCTGAACAAGCGCACGGCCAACATCCTGATCACCGGCGCCGAGTACGAGCGCCGGAGACGGGCGCTCGCGAAGCAGGGCGGGTTCAAGATCCCGGAGAGCCAGACGCCGTGGCAGGAGATCCAGCGCGCGATGGTCGACGAGCTCGCGCAAGGCATGGTGCTCAAGCCCGCGGTGAAGTATCAGCGCATTTCGGCGACGAAGGGAACGCCGCGCGACAATCACTGACCGCGGCGGCGGTCCCTATCCCTCAATCGTGCCTGAAGGCGAACTTCGCCTCGATGCCCTGTGGCACGCTCGGCCGGCGAATCTGAACGGTGATCGAGTAGGGATCCTTGGCGGGCATGCGGAAGTAGTTGCCGTAGCTCAGCGTGTTGCGTATCGCCATCGGTTCGAGCTTCTTCGTCTCGCGTCCGGTCGACGGGTTGGCGACGCTCACCTCGACCTCGGCATCCTTTATCTCGGCATTCGAGGCGACGTCGCGCAGCGAAACGTTCACGTGGTAATAGCCCCTGCCGGACGGAATCCCTCCGTGCATCGTGCTTTCCGCGTCTGGCTGCGGATGCGCGGCGCGTATCGTTTCGGCCGCCACGACGCCCAGATCGATCGATGTTCCCCCGACGACCTTGTGCAAGCCGTCCGATCGTGACGGCGGGCCGGCCGGCGTTGCGGTCGCGACGCTCGCGGGCGCCGAACCTTTGTTGAACATGTAGATGACCGCGCTGCGCATTTCTGCATCGGTGATATCGGCTTGTCCGCCGCGCGCAGGCATGCCGCCGTGGCCTTTGATCGCGGAGCGAACGACGACGTCGAGCCCCTGCTTGATTCGCGGTATCCAGGCGGTCCGGTCGCCGATCTTCGGTGCGCCGCCCTCTCCGGTTTCGTGGCACTTGATGCACCGCGCCTGCACGATCTGTTCGCCGGTACGGTCGGGCGCTTGTGCTGTCCGGCTGATCGGCTCGGTCCAGTTGCCCCCGGACTGGTTGACCATGTAGGTGATTGCGCGCTCGATCTCGGTATCCGTCAGACCCGGGTTGCCGCCAT
>DASSGI010000292.1:0-7073 GCA_035857655.1 Casimicrobiaceae bacterium
CTCACCACGATCGATTGACCGGTGAGCGCATTCGTCGGAAATGCCGCCAGGAAGACGGCCGTGTTCGCGATGTCGGCGCCAGTCGTGAATTCTCCGTCGACGGTTGTCTTCAGCATCACATTTTGCACAACCTGCTGCTCGGTGATGCCCATCGTCGCGGCGAGCTCGGGTATCTGCTTGTCGACCATCGGCGTGCGGACGAATCCGGGGCAGATCACGTTGGCGCGAACGTCGTGGGGCGCGCCCTCCTTCGCGATGACGCGGCAGAGGCCGAGCAGGCCGTGCTTCGCGACTGCGTACGGCCCCTTCCGGACCGACGCCTCCTTCGAATGAACGGAGCCCGTCAGCAGGATCGTCCCGCCGCGCTTGCGCGCATACATGTGCTGTAGGCACGCGCGCGCCGTCAGGAATGCTCCGTCGAGGTGGACGGCGAGCATCTGCCGCCAATGCGCGAGCGACACATCGACGATTTTATCGAGGCGCTGTATTCCGGCGTTGCTCACGAGGATATCGACGCTGCCGAAGCTCTTCACCGCGGCGTCAACGCCGCGCTGCACGTCGGCCTCGTCGGTGACGTCCATCCGCACGGCGATTGCGCGCGAGGCGCCGCCAAGCGTCTCCGCGAGCCGCTGCGAGGCTTCGAGATCGAGATCGGCGATGCACACCGCAGCGCCTTCGCGGGCGAACGCGCGGACGATTTCCGCGCCGATTCCGCCCGATCCGCCGGTTACGATCGCCGTCTTGCCTTGGAGCTGCACGATCGCGCGTTGGTTCGCTCAGGTATCATCCCATTCAATCGGAATGGCCGTCCGCTTCGGTGACGAGCTCGTCGACGACTCGCCGGACGTCGCTCGGCAGGAACGGCTTCTCGATCACGGGGCGGCCGCTTTGCGAGACGAAGTCGCGCAGCGCGGATGCGAGCGTGTCGCCGGTGACGAACACGACGCGCCCGGCCTGCTTCGGCCAGCGCTCGACAATCACCTTGTACAGCGATTGTCCGTCGAGGTCCGGCATCCGGACATCGGTCAGGATCACGTCGTAGCGCTCGACGCTCATCCGCTCGAGCGCTTCACGACCCGAAGCGACGGACACGACGCGATGCCGGTCGGACGCCAGGATCTCGGTCAGCGTTTCACGGACATCGGCTTCGTCGTCGACGATGAGGATCGTGCGCTGGCTGGCCGTCACCCTGCCCGACTCGAGCGTTTCGTCGCACGGGACCGCTGCTTCGCCCGCCGGCAGCCGGACCGTGAACACCGCGCCGCCGGCGAACGGGCACGTAGCCGTCAGGCTTCCGCCGTGGGCTTCGACGATGCCGAGGCTTACCGCCAGCCCCACGCCGGTCCCCACGCCCATCGGCTTGGTCGTGAAATACGGCTCGAAGATACGCTTGCGCAGGTGCTCCGGAATCCCGGGTCCGTTGTCGGCGACCGCGATGCTGATCATGTTGGACACGTAATCGTAGCAGCTCGTCACGCGCAACCGCCGCGGCATCGGCTGCTCCTGCAGCGACTGCTGCGCATTGATGATCAGGTTGAGCATCACCTGGTGGAGCTGGTCCGCATCCGCGTCGAGCTGCGGCATCCCCTTCGAGAGCTCGAGCGTCAATTCGATGCTGCTCGTGCGGATCGCGTAGCTCGCGATGTCGAGCGCGGCGAGGATCACGTCGTTGATTGCAACCGGACCGCGCTGCGGCTGCTGCTGCCGCGCCATCGCGAGGAACGTGCGCACGATGCGCGCGCAGCGCTCGGCAGCCGTGCGAATCTTGACCGCAGCGCTCTGCGTGGCCGGGTCGCCCTGCTCCTCGAGCAGCACCGCGCGGGCGACGACGACGGACAGCGGATTGTTGAGCTCGTGGGCGACGCCGGCGAGCAGCGAGCCGAGCGCCGCGAGCTTTTCGCGCTGATGCAGCGATTCGCGCTGGCGCGCGAGCTCTTCGGCCGAGCGCTTCTTCTCGGTGATGTCGCGAGCGATGGTCAGTACGTGCGGCTTCCCCTGGTATTGCATCGGGACGCCGTGAACCTCGACGTCGAAGGTCGACCCGTCGCGCCGATGCTCGGCGAGCTCCGAATGGAGAGACAGCCCTGCGGCGACGGACCGCAGGAAGTCGGCACGGTACGACGGACCGGACCATCGCCCCGGCGGCAGCGCCGAGAACTCGCTGTCGCTATACCCGTACATGCGCCACAGCGCCGGATTCGTATAGACGATCTCGCCCTGCGCGTTCCATAGCGCGAGGCCGTCGATCGATGCGCTGAACATCGCGTGGTACTGCTCCTCGCTCGCGCGGAGCGCCGCTTCGGCGCTCCGGCGCGCGGTGATGTCGCGTGCGAGCGTCAGGATCCGGTCGCGTCCGCCGATCGTCACGCGCTTGCCGAACACTTCGTGCCAGCGCGGCGTGCCGTCCTTGCGCTTGCTGTGCCACTCGACCTGGACCTCCTCGCCGGCGGCGACCCGCTTGACCAGCGCAATCACGTCTTCCTTCGCGTAAGGACACTCGCTCGCGTCGAGCGAGCGGGCGCCGATGCTTCGAAACTGCTCGCGCGTATACCCGAACATCGTGCACGCCTTGGCATTCACGTCGACGATCGCGCCGGTCTCCATATCCTGGACGAAAATCGCGTCCTCGGCGGCGTCGAAGATCGCCCGGTAGCTCGCCTCCGAAACGCGCAGCGCCTCCGCCGAGCGCATCCGCTCGGTGATGTCGGTGGAGATCCCGCAGACCGCGTACGCCTCTCCCTTCGCGTCGCGCAGCAGGAACTTGATCGAGATGAACGTGTGCACGCCGTCGTCGAGCGGCGCGGTTTCCTCGAACTCCATCGGCATGTTCTGTTGCAGCACGAGAAGATCGTTGTCGCGGTAGGTGCGCGCGATGTCCGCAGGAAGGAATTCGTTGTCGGTCTTTCCCACGACTTCCGCTGCGCGGATGCCGAACACGTGCTCCCACTGCCGGTTGACGAACAGATAGCGGCCCCCGGTGTCCTTGACGAAGACGACTGCGGTGGCGTTGTCGAGGATCTGCTGCAGCCGCGCCTCGCTGTTTTCGAGCTCGCGCTGCACGCGTGCGCGCTCGGCGATGTCCTGGCGGAGCCGGGTCTGCGTTTCTGCGACGTCCTCTGCCATCGCGTCGAACGCGCGCGAAAGCCGGCCGAGCTCGTCGCGTCCCTTGAGGTCGCTGCGCACCGTCGGATTGCCGGCGGCGAGCTGCTCCGCAGCGCGGACGAGCCGCGCTGTGCGGCGCGTGAGCAGAAAGTGGAAAACGAGCCACATCGCCAGCGCGAGCGCGGTCACCCAGCCTGCCCAGTACAGCGATTGCTGGAGCACTTGCGCGCGCGCCTCGGCCTTGTAGCGCTTCAGATCGTAGGCGAGGAAGAGCCCGCCCGTTCGAGACGGGCGCAGCTCGTCCCGCTTGCTTCCCATCAGGATTCCCTCGTAGCCGAAGAGCACCTCGCCGTTCGGGTCGGTCGTGACGCCAGCGCGGCGCTCCCGGATCGCACCCTCGGCCCGCTCGAGGTCGAGGAGTGGAAGCACGTCGTGAACCGGTCTGCCAAGCCACGCATAGCGCGTCGCGGCGACGACCGTGTGCCGATCGTCAGTCAACGCGGCGACAATCACGTCGTGGTTGTGCGCGAGCACGGTGATCTCGCGCTGCGCCACTTCGAGCTGGCCCTTGAGCAGCAGATATTCGAGCGTGCTCTGCAGCCGGGACATCTCCTGGAGGACGCGCTTGCGGCTCTCCTCCTCGGCCTCTCGCTCGGCCTGCGGCACATGGTAGAGGATGTTCACCGCGCTCAGCGTCGCCGCGAACACGAGCAGGATCAGCGGCACCGTCAGCTTGAGCGATGCCGGCAGCCCGAATCTCATTTCGACAGTCCCTCGAGGGGCGCCGGCGCGAGCAGCTTCTCGATCTGGAAGTCGCTCTTCAAAAGCTTCGAGTCGAGCATCAGTGTCTTCAGCTTGCGCCCGGTAACCGCAAGGTCGGGATTCGCTCCACCCAGCATCTTGAGGTTTTCGTCGCGTGACGGAACGTGCAGCCCCTTCTGCGCCTCGAGGAACTGCTCGCCGCTTGTCTGTTGCCGGATTCCCATTCTGTGTGCCGCGTCCTTCGGATCGCGCGCCATGTAGTCGATCGCTGCGAACCAACCCGTCAGCAGCGCCTGGACCGCCTTTGGCCGTTTCTGGATCACGCTCGCGCGTACCGCGATGAGATCGACGATCTCGCCGGGGATCTGCGTGCTGTCGAAAAGGATCTGTGCGCCGGCCTTGAGGAACTGCAGGCGATAGGGATCGAAGGTCACGGCGCCGTCGACCTGGCCCTTTTCGAATGCGCTCGGCTGTTCGTTCGATTCGAGGTGGACGACGGTGACGTCGCTCGCCTGCATGCCGTTGAGCGCGAGCGCCCGGCTCAGGACGAACGCGCCGAGCGCGCCGCTTTCCACGGCGATGGACTTGCCCTTGAGATCGCTCATCGACTTCATGCCACTGCGTCCGACGACGACGTCGGCGCCGTGCGAAACGTCGATGACGGTAATGATCCGCGGATCGAGACCGTCGGCAGCGAGACCGAAGAGCTCGTCGAGGCTGATCACCATCCCGTCGATCGCCTGGTTGCGATACGCTCGCAGCACCTCGCTCGCCGACGGATACTCGACGAGCTGCACCATTGCCGGCTCGAAGCGCCCGAGCTCCCGCGCGAGATATAGCGGTTCGCCGCCGATCCAGACGTTGGTACCGATCCGCAGCGGCGTGTCGGGCTCGCGCGCGCAACCGACGAACGCGACGAGAACCGCAGCAAACGCGACGATCGATAGGCTGCGGACGAGTTGCTGCATCGTCACGCCCCGTCCGGCACGAAGATATAGCCTTCGTTGCGGATCGTCCGGATGAACCGCGGATGCTCCGGATCGGGCTCGATCTTCCTGCGCAGCCGCATGATGCGCAAGTCGACGCTGCGATCGAACGGATCCCAGTCGCGCTGCTGGTGCAGGTTCAGAATGCGCTCGCGCGAGAGTGCGCGATTCGGGTGCTCGGCGAGCGCCTTGAGCAGGTCGAATTCGAGCGGCGACATCGGCACTTCCTCGCCCTTGTCGTCGATCAGCCGGTGCGCATCGACGTCGAGCACGCAGCGGCCGATGCGCACGCGCGAGGCGCCGAGCTCGGCGCGGCCGGTCGCCGACGTGCGGCGCAGCACGCTCTTCACGCGGGCCGCGAGCTCGCGCGGATCGAACGGCTTCGCAACGTAGTCGTCGGCGCCCATCTCGAGGCCGACGATCCGATCGACGACGGTGCCCGCCGAGGTGAGCATGACGATCGCGATCTTCGCGTAGCGCTCGCGCAGGTGGCGGGCGAGACTCAAGCCGTCTTCGCCGGGCATGTTGATGTCGACCAGTGCGAGGTCGATGGGCTTCTCGGCCGCGATCGCCTTGGCGGCGGCCGCGTTCTCGGCGCCGATCGGCGCGTAGCCGTGCGCCGCGAAATACTCCTCGAGCACGGATCGTACTTCGGGCTCGTCGTCGACGATCAGGATCGTGGCCTTGGGAGTCATGGGCTTGTTGTGCTCCTAAGCATAAATCCCGCCGCGGTCGTCTCGACCGCGGCCGGCGCTCGCTGAAACAAACAATACAAAACTGGCATGGGTGCGAAGTCGCCCTAATGCACGTCGTTCATAGACTGAGCGCGTACCGGTGGACCGGGAGTCGAATTGCACGACGTCGACGCAGCCTCCGTGTACCGGGGAGCCCATTTTTCCATTTCGCATACCGGGAGCCAAGCTTTGATCCAATACGATCCCCCCGTGCCCCGCCTGGGCTTCGGTGCTGCGGCCGTCATTATGTCGGCGCTCACCTTCAGCCTGATGGTCGTCCTGCCGTCCGGAGTGGAGCAGCAGGACTCGACGCTTGCCGCGCGCAGCGAGCCGCACCGCACCGCAGCGAACCCTTCCGCAGCGGACACGTTCGACATCCCGTGCGCCGTTGCGACGGCAGTCAACACTCCGCTGTTCGCGGGTGCCCCGGCGACGGCAGCCGAACCGAAATGCAAACAGCCGTCGTGATCGATTCAGGCCGCCATTTCGCCCTCCACGGCGATCGGCGGTCGCCCAGCGAGCCGATTATCGCTCCGACGGTCACCCATTGGAGCCGGATTCTGTACGTCGATCTTCTCGAAGGCGTAGTCGACACGCCCGTGCCGCCCGCGACCGGCAACGCGGTGCGCCACGATTCCGGCGAATCGCCCGCCGGAGGTTCATCCGCGAAGCTGGCGCGCCGGGAATCGCAGTGGCTGACGCTCTCGGCGGCAGACGGCTATCCGATCACGGCAATCCGCTACCCGAGCCGGGCGCCCGCGCGCGCCCACCTGGTCGTTGCCGGCGCAGTCGGCGTTCCGCAGCGGTTCTATGGCCGATTCGCCGAGTACGCGGCGTCGATGGGCTGCTCGACGATGACTTTCGACTACCGCGGCATCGGCCTCTCCGCGCCCACGACGCTCGAAGGTTTCGAGATGGATTATTTCGATTGGGGGCGCCTCGACCTCGCGGCCGCAGTCGAGGCGATGAGCGCGCCGAGCGTGCCTCTTTACGTCGTCGGGCATTCGTTCGGAGGACACGCGTTCGGACTGCTGCCGAATCCCGAGCGCGTCGCCGCGTTCTACACATTCGGAACGGGCGCCGGCTGGCACGGCTGGATGCCGCGTCTCGAACGGGCAAAAGTGCTCGCGATCTCCGAGGTCGTCGGTCCGGCGCTCACCCGGTGGAAGGGCTACCTGCCGCTGAACGTGCTGGGGCTCGGTGAAGACCTGCCGCTCGCGTTCTACGAGCGCTGGAAGCATTGGTGCCATTCTCCGAATTACTTCTTCGGCGACCTCAAGGTGCAGCACGTGACGCAGAGCTTCGATCGGATCCGTGCGCCGCTGATGGCGGTCAACGCCGTCGACGACCATTGGGCGCCGCCGAAATCGCGCGACGCGTTCATCGCTGGCTACCGAAATGCCGTGCGGCACACGCTCGATCTCGACCCCGCCGCCGTCGGACTCCGGTCGATCGGGCACAACGGCTATTTCAAGGAATCCGCGCGGCC
>DASSGI010000293.1:0-25627 GCA_035857655.1 Casimicrobiaceae bacterium
CCTCGTCGCCGTCAACGCAGCGACGACTCGATGGAGGCGCGCCGCGCCGCGAGCGTGTCGACGCTGATGCCGCGCCGCGCGAGCGCAGCGATCGCCTCGGTGCGCGAGCGCACGTGCAACGCCTTGAGGATGGCGCTCACGTGAACCTTGACGGTGCCCTCGGAGAGCTTCAGGTCGCGACAGATCAGCTTGTTCGGCTTGCCCTGCACGAGGAGCTTGAGGACGTCTGTCTGGCGCGCGGTGAGTCCGAGCGTGCGCGAGTCGATGTGGACGCCGTCGCCCTCGGGCATCGCTCCCTCGTCGGGCATGCAGATGCCGCCTTCGATGACGCGGCGTACCGCGTCGAGCAATTGCGTGCAGTCCGCAGTCTTCGCGATGAAGCCATGCGCGCCTGCGGCGAGTGCAGCCATGACGGTCGCTCGATCATGCGTCGCCGAGATGACAACGACGGGAATTCCGGGGTAATCGAGCTTCACGTCGGAGAGGAAGTCGAGGCCGCGCGCATCGGGAAGCGCGAGGTCGAGCAGGATCAGCGCGACATCGGGCTCGTTGTCCAGTACAGCGATCGCCTCGCACGGCTTGAGCGCCGTGCGGACGACGATGTCCGTGTCGATCTGAGGAAGAAGCTGCGCGAGCGCGTCGACGACGAGTGGGTGATCGTCGATCACCAGGATCTTCATGAGTGCCTCCCCCGAAGCGGATCGAACTCGCCGCGACACTCCGTGGCGCCAACAGTTGCGGGAAAGACACTAGCGTCGATTCGGTGCGATCGACACCTGTAAGAAGTTACAGGTCGAGCCGCACACAGGCGCAATCGCGATCGTCGCCGGCGAAAATCCAACCCGATCGGGTTGGCTTGCCGCGCTTTCTAACCGTTCTTCGCGAACGCCTGCTGATCGGCGAGCTCGCGGCGCAGCGCGCGCAGCCGCGTCTCGACGACGGAGGATTGGTAGAAGTCGGCGTCGGTTGCCTTCGACGCGAGCTCGAGCTGGTTGACGGCGCCGCGCAAGTCGCCCTGCCACGCGTAGAACTCGCCTTGATGCAGGTACTGCTGCGCTTTCTTGCCGAGCTCGGCGTACGTGCGTGCGGCGATCCGGTGCAGCGGCCCGTTGCTCGGAAAGACCGCAAGCTCGCGCTCGAGGAACGCGGCGGCATCCTTTGGGCGCTTCGCCTTGAGGAGCGCTTCGGGATAGTCGTAGATCAGCTGCATCTTGCTCGGGTATTTCGCGAGCGCGCCCTCGAAGATCGCGATCGCGCGATCGAGGTCGCCCGACTCCATGTAGACGTGGCCGGCCATCGCGTCGATCATCGGGCTCGGCGGCGCCATTTTCTCGAGCTTCACGAGCTCGCTCTTCGCGCGCGGCCAGTTCGCCGTGCGCAGGAGCGAGGCGACGAGACCGTAGCGCGCGGCGACCTCGTTGTTGTACTTGTGCTCGGCGAGCGAATCGTCGAAGTAGGCTACCGCCTCCTTCGGCGTCCCCTGGTAGCTGCGCAACAGCGCGCGCACGAGTTGGAAATCGAGCGAGTCGGGAACCTGCCGATAGGGCTTTCCGTACGCGCGCGCCTGTGCCTCGGAGATCCGCTCGCTCGTCACCGGGTGCGTGCGCAGGTACGACGGCGCATTGCCTTCGCTGAACCGCCCCGACTTCTGCAGTCGCTCCATGAACGTCGCCATCGCGTTCACGTCGAACTTGGCGGCGTCGAGACGCTGGAATCCGATGCGGTCCGCCTCGTATTCGTTTTCGCGCGTGTAGTTGAGCTGCGACTGAATCGCCAGCGCCTGCGCCGAAGTGACGCCGGCCGCGATCGCCTGGCCGGCGTTCGCCGAGCCGCCGGCCTTCGCCGCTGCGAGCGCGAGCGCGAGGGCGCCGAGCGAATACAGCAGCGAGCGCTGCTGCCCGACCAGCGACCGCGTGTAATGGTGCTGCGTCACGTGCGAGATTTCGTGTGCGAGCACCGCGGCGAGCTCGGACTCGCTCTGCGTGAGGAGAATCAGTCCCATGTTGACGCCGACGAAGCCGCCCGGCAGCGCGAACGCGTTGATCCCCGGATCGGCCATCGCGAAAAATTCGAACTCGAACGGGCTGTCCGGAGAGGGAACCGCGGCGACCAGGCGGTGACCGAGCTCGTTCAGGTAATCGTTGACCTCGGGATCGTCGAGATACGCGCCGGACGCGCGAATCTGCCGGACCACCGATTCGCCGAGCTTTCGCTCCTGCCCGGGAGTCGCCAGCGTCAGCGACTCGTCACCGAGATCGGGGAGACCCTGGTGGCCAGGCGGACTGGTCGCCGGTGAGGTCGGCAGGCCCGACCCCGAGAAGATGCCGCTGCCCGACTTCTCGGGCACCGTGGACCCCGAATAGGTGCCGCCGGTGCCGGACTTCGCTTGCGCGGGCGTCGCCGGCGTCTCGGAGGATTGGGCATGCGCGAGCCCGACGTCGATCGTTGCAGGCGCGAGCGGTTGCGCGACGAGCGCAACGCCCGCCGCCGCGGCGATCAGCCGCTTGCGAACCGAATGAGGGAGGCGGGCGAGCATCAGCGAGCCAAGGCGCGAAGCGCGCGTCGCCGAGCGATTGAGCGCGGTGCACCCGCGTCGACGATCGGGGCGCGTATCCGAGTTTGCCGAAGGCCATTCACTGCAATGCTAAGATTCGTCGCAAAAGGCGAAGTTCAGGCGGAAGGTGTTTGCCGTGGCGCGCGCAGGGCACAGCAAAGCGAAGACATCCTCCGGCACGGAGCGCCTCCCGGCTAAGCGGCGGGTTGCCGCTCGCTCCGCACAACACCCTCATTTTACGCATTTCGACGCGGCCGGTCAGGCGCACATGGTCGACGTCGCCGCGAAGGACGTCACGAAGCGCATCGCCCGCGCGGCGGGGCGCATCGTAATGCAACCGGCGACGTTCGAGCTGATCGCGACCGCCGGGGCGCGCAAGGGCGACGTTCTCGGCGTGGCTCGAGTCGCCGCGATCCAGGCGGCAAAGCGCACGTCGGAGCTGATTCCGCTCTGTCATCCGCTGCCGCTCACCCGCGTAGCGGTCGAGTTCGTCCCCGACGTCGCGGGGAGCGCGATTGCGATCGAAGTCACCGCGGAGACGCTGGCACGCACCGGTGTCGAAATGGAGGCGCTGACGGCGACAGCCGTCGGACTCCTTACGATCTACGACATGTGCAAGGCCGCCGACCGCGCGATGCGGATCGAAGGCGTGCGCCTCGTCGAGAAGTCGGGCGGCAAGTCCGGCCATTTCAAGGCCGGATGAGCCGGGTTATCATCGCGGGCTGCCGAATGCGGCGTTTCCACCCAGGCAGCATTGCGGCAGTCAACCAGGAGGAATTCCATGGACATGCAAGCGAAGCGGCGTCGCGCTTTCCGGCGTTCCGCACTCAAGTTGGCCCTCGCCGGAGCCGCGGCCGCGGCGCTCGCCGGAATCGGCGCCATGCCCGCGTTTGCGCAGGCGCCGGCGATGCCGAAGAGCCCGGTCACGATCAACGTCGTCGATCCTGCGGGCAACCTCCAGCTGACGCAGGATGCGTTCGAGCTCTACGCGAAGAAGCATCCGAACCTGGTTTCGAAGTTCAACTTCACGAAGGCGCCCGCGCCGGAAATTGCCGGCAAGCTGAAGGCGATGCAGGGCGCCGGCCGCAGCGATTGGGATCTCATTCTGACCGGGACCGACGCTCTGGCCGCGGGCATCGAGCAGGGCCTCCTCATCAAGATCCTGCCCGAGTACGCGGCGAAATTCCCGAATTTGATCGCGAACTATCAGCCGGCGGCAGCCGAGATGCAGAAGCTTGCGCAGGACCAGGCCATCGTCGTGACGTTCATGCCCGCGGGCCCTCTGCTCGAATACAACCCCGACAAGGTCAAGCAGGTGCCGACGACGCCGGCCGAGCTGCTCGCGTGGTGCAAGGCGAATCCCAACAAGCTGATCTATGCGCGGCCGGCGAACTCCGGTCCCGGGCGCACGTTCATCATGGGACTCCCCTATATCCTCGGCGACAAGAATCCGAAGGATCCGGTGAACGGCTGGGAGAAGACCTGGGCGTATCTCAAGGAGCTGAATACCTGCATCGAGTACTACCCGACCGGTACCGGCGCGGTGATGAAGGAGCTCGGCGAAGGGTCGCGCGACATGACGGTGACGATGACGGGCTGGGACATCAATCCTCGCGTGCTGGGAATCGTGCCCAAGAATTACAAGGTTGCGCCGTTCAAGGGTATGACGTGGGTCAACGACGCGCACTACATGATGATCCCGAAGGGCGTTCCGCCGGAGAAAGTCGCGGTGGTTCTCGACATCATGGCGTTCATGCTTACGCCCGAAGCGCAGGCGTATACGTACGACAAGGGTTATTTCTATCCGGGCCCTGCGGTCAAGAACGTGTCGCTGTCGATGGCGCCGAAGGAAAGCCAGGACGCGATCAAGGAGTACGGTCGCCCCGAATACGAAGCGTGGCTCAAGCAGTTCCCGCACACGCAATCGCTCGAGGCGAAGGCGCAGGTCGAGGCCTTCCGTATCTGGGACCAGCAGGTCGGCGCACAGAAGACAAAATAGCGGCGCGAGCGGCCGGCGAGGGCCCCGCGCGCGAAAGCGCGTGGGGATCGACGGCAATCGCGAGTCGGCGCTAGCGGCCGACGAGGCGACTTGGGGAGTTGCGGGAAGCGTTTGCGGAGGCCGCGTTAGTACGTCGCCCCGGTGATCCTTTCATGAAGCACGATTTCAGCGAATTGCGCCTCGACGCGGTCACGCGCCGCTTCGCCGGCGCGGGCGGCAAGGCGTTCAGCGCGCTGTCCGAGCTCACGATGACGATCAAGCGCGGCGAGTTCATCGCGCTGCTCGGTCCGTCGGGATGCGGCAAATCGACGGCGCTCAACTGCATCGCGGGATTGCTGCAACTCTCGGGCGGCACGATCAGGCTCGACGAGCTGCGGATCGACGTGCTGCCGCCCGAGCAGCGCGGCTTCGGCATGGTGTTCCAGAACTACGCGCTCTTCCCGCACATGTCGGTCGAGAAGAACGTCGGCTTCGGCCTCAAGATGCGCGGCGTCTCGCAGTCCGAGATCGCGCCGCGCGTGGCGAAGGCGCTCAAGATGGTTCAGCTCACGGGACAGGAGCACAAGCTTCCAGGGCAGCTCTCCGGCGGTCAGCAGCAGCGGGTGGCGATCGCGCGCGCGATCGTCATCGAGCCGCCGCTGATCCTGATGGACGAGCCGCTGTCGAATCTCGACGCGAAGCTTCGGATCGAGACGCGCGCCGAGATCCGGCGCATCCACGTCGAGCTCGATCGGGCAACGATCTACGTGACGCACGACCAGGACGAGGCGCTTTCGCTCGCCGACCGCATCGTCGTGATGAAGGACGGCGCCGCGCAGCAGATCGCGCCTCCGAGCGAAGTGTATTCGCAGCCGGCGAACCTGGCGGTCGCGCGCTTCATGGGCTATCGCAACGTGCTCGACCTCGATGTCGAGAGCGAGGCGGGAGACAAGGTCACGTTGTCGGGTCCGGACATCCGGATCATGGGAACGCGGAAGCTCACGCTTCCCGGCAAGCGCGTGGCGGTTGCGTTTCGCCCCGAAGAAGCGAACCTGGTCGAGCCGGGGCTCGCGACGAACGCGATCGCGGGCCGCGTTGCGAACGTCGAGTACGGCGGTCGCGATTCGCTTGTCGATGTGAAGACGCCGGGCGGAACCGTGCTCCACGTGCGCTCGGTCAGGCAGCCCGCGCTCGGCGATGCGGTCGCCGTTCAGGTTCCCGTCGAGCGCGCGCTCGTCTATCCCGCGGAGCAGTAATGGCGTTCGCCACCGCCGAACCGCTTGCGCGCGAGCCGTTCGACCGCACGAAGCTGCTGGTCGCTCCGGCGGCGCTCTTCATGCTGCTTCTCTTCATCTACCCGTTCCTCTACGGGCTGTGGCTCTCGTTCGCGCCTAAGGAGGGTGGAGCGCTCACGAACTACAAGCATTTCTTCACGACCGACAATCTCTACCCGACGATCTGGACGACGCTCCGTCTCGCGCTTCCTGCGACGCTGATCAACGTCGGGTTCGCGCTGCCTATCGCGTTCAAGATGCGCGTGAAGACGCGTTACCAGCGCTGGGTCACGACGATCCTCGTCGTGCCGATCACGCTCGGCACCGTACTGATCGCGGAAGGGATGCTCACGTATTTCGGACCGAAGGGATGGCTCGCGCAGTTCCTGCAGCTCGTGCACCTCTATGACGGGCCGATCCGGCTCACGCACAACTATACGGGCGTGCTGATCTCGCTCGTCGTGTCCGGCTTTCCGTTCGCGTTCCTGTTGATCCTGTCGTACGTGACGGGCATCGATCCCGGCCTTGCGCGCGCCGCGGCGACGCTCGGCGCCGACCCCAAGGCGCAATTCCGCTACATCTACCTGCCGCTGCTCGCGCCGGGGCTCGCGATGTGCTTCTGCCTTTCGTTCGTGCAGGCGTTCTCGGTGTTCCCGTCCGCGGTGCTGCTCGGCTCGCCGGCCGGTCCGACGCGCGTCATCTCGATCGCCGCGTACGAGGCCGCGTTCGAGCAGTACGACTATTCGCTCGCGTCCGCGATCGCGATGATCATGGGCTTCGTCCAGCTGATCATCGTCGTCGCCGTGCTCGGGCTGCGCAACGTGTTCTATCGCGGCCCGGTGGTCGGAGGGAAGGGATGACGCGCGCTCAGCACGAGCTCGTCGACCGCTCCTGGCGCGCGCTTCTGCTCGGCCTGATGACGCT
Organism: Casimicrobiaceae bacterium; assembly: GCA_035857655.1. Taxonomy (GTDB): domain Bacteria; phylum Pseudomonadota; class Gammaproteobacteria; order Burkholderiales; family Casimicrobiaceae; genus CAIWHR01. Next base: position 6,731 of record DASSGI010000293.1, read on the forward strand.
GTTCGTCGTCAACATCGGGCTGATGATCGCTGCGGTCGCGACGAGCTCGTTCGCGCGACGCTGGCTCGGCACCTGGCTGCCCGAAGGCTGGACGACGCAGTGGTACACGGCGGCGTGGAAGGAGTTCCAGCTCGATTCGGTGCTCTGGGTCACCGTGGAGGTCGTGCTCGCGGTCGTGTTCCTCGCGCTGCTGATCGGCGTGCCGGCCGCGTATACGCTCGCACGGCGCGAGTTCTGGGGCAAGCGCCCATTGATGCTCCTGTTCCTGCTGCCGTTGATGGTGCCGCCGATCACGTACGGGATTCCGCTCGCCACCGTGCTCTACCAGTCGGGGCTGGGCGGGACGATCTGGGGCGTCATCCTCGCGAATCTGATCCCGGCGGCGCCGTTCGTCATCCTCGTGATGACGCCGTTCATCGAGCAGATCGATCCCAATCTCGAGTCGGCGGCGCGCGTTTTCGGCGCGCGGACCGGACATATCTTCTGGTACATCCTCGTCCCGATGCTCGCTCCCGGCATCCTCGCCGCGTCGCTGCTCGTGCTGGTGCGAACGATTGCGCTGTTCGAGCTCACGTTCCTCACGGCAGGATCGGATTCGCAGACGCTCGTCGTCGCGCTCTACTACGCGGTGTTCGCCGCAGGCGTGCGCGCGCCGCAATCGGTCGACGCGATGGCGATGATCTACATGCTGGTCACGCTCGTGTGGCTGCTGATCGCGCTGCGCTTCGTCAACCCGACGCAGCTCGTCTCGCGCGTCAAGGAGCATCCGCAGGGCGCGCTCTGAGGCCGCAGGCGGCAAGAAGGCCCCTTTCCTCTTTCGGTCGAGTGGTTGGACCACTTGACCGGAGATCGCGCATCGAAGTAGAGTCGGCCCGGACACGCGAGCGCCGCCGGAAGAAGCGGCTGGAAACGCCGGCGCAAAGGTTCGTGCGTAAAGCCGTCAGGGGGAAGGCCAGTGCCATTGCGAGCGGTGGAGACGACGCGGCTGTATCGGCAGATCGCCGATCAGATCGTCGGCCTGATCGACAGCGGCGAATTCCCGGCCGGTTCCCGTCTTCCACCCGAGCGCGAGCTCGCGAGCCTGCTCGGCGTGTCGCGCACATCGGTTCGCGAAGCGATCATCGCGCTCGAGATCGCGGGGCGCGTCGAAGTGCGCGTCGGCACCGGAATCTTCGTCACCCGTCCGCCGGCCCGCAAGGCGCCCGTCTCCGAAGCGAAGGTCGGCGACAGCGGTGTGGGTCCGTTCGAGCTCCTCGCCGCGCGCGCGATGATCGAAGGAGAAACGGCGGCGCTCGCGGCGAAGCATGCGCGAAAGGCCGACTTCGCCGCACTGCGCGAAACGATCGTGCGGATGCGCGAGCACGCCGAAGACGACAGCGAGCGGGACGCCGCAGACCGCGCGTTTCACGTGCGCATTGCCGAAGCGACCGGCAACGGCGCGCTCGCCCACGCGGTCGCCAACCTTTGGGACCTGCGGCGCGGCGACCTCTGGTCGCGCATCGAAGTTCACTTCCACACTGCGGCGCTGCGCGCGAAGACGCTTGCCGACCACGAAGCGATCGTCGCGGCGCTTACCAAGCGCGACGCGGACGGCGCGCGCAGCGCGATGCATCGCCATCTCGAGCGCGTCGTGCGCGAGTTCCAGCGGGCCTGGGACGAGCCGATCGGAGGGCTCGGCGACGGCAGCTCGCGCGGCGCGACGAAAGCGCGCCACAAACCGTCACATCATCGCGCCAGCCGGCGCAATCACGAGGAGGGGGCTCCGTCATGAAGCGATTGAAATTGTTGGCCACGGCACTGGCTGCCGCGGCGCTTTGTGTTCCCGCAGCAGCGAAGTAATTCCGCTCGTCCGATGTGCATCCCGACGACTATCCGACGGTGATGGCGGTCAAGTACATCAGCGACATCATGAAGCAGAAAACCGGCGGCAAGGATTCGATCAAGGTCTACACGAACAGCACGCTCGGCAGCGAGAAGGACACGATCGAGCCGCGCTGATCCTCGCGGGATTGCTGCCGGCGATCATCCTGACGGCGTGCAATCTCGCTGCTGCGTATTTCGTCGCGATCCATCGCGGCTTTCCCGCGGGGACGTTCCAGGGCTGGGGTGTCGTGCTGCGGACGTTCGCGGCGTCGGTGCCGGGACTCTTCGTCGTCGTGATCATCGTCACTGGCATCCTTTCCGGGGTCTTCACGGCGACCGAATCGGCGTCCGTCGCCGTGCTGTACGCGCTCGCGATGACGGTGTTCGTCTATCGCAGCCTCTCGTGGGAGAATTTCCTCAAGGCGGCAGCACACGCGGTGAAGAAGACCGGAATCGTGCTGCTGCTGATCGGCGTGTCGGCTACACTGGGGTACCTGATCAGTCTCTACAGCGTCGCCGACCTCACCGGGAAGGCGCTCGCCAAGATGACGACGGAGCCATGGATCATCTTCCTGCTCGTCAACATCATCCTGTTCCTGCTCGGGACGTTTCTCGACATGGCGGCGACGATCCTGATCTGCACGCCGATATTCCTGCCGATCTGCGCGAAGTTCGGAATGGACCCGGTTCAGTTCGGGATGCTGCTGCTGATCAACTGGGCGCTCGGGCTCAACACGCCGCCGGTCGGCACGACGCAGTTCGTCGGCTGCGCGATCGGCGAAGTGTCGATCGGCCACGTGATGCGCACGATCTGGCCGTTCTACGGTGCGCTTATCGTCGCGCTGATGATCGTCACGTACGTCCCGGCATTCTCGCTCTGGTTGCCGCAGACGTTCGGCTACATCCCGCGTTGAGCGTCGACACGAGGCGCGGAGCGCGGGCGCGAAATGCGCACGAGGGATAGCGGAGTGACCGCGCTGTCCCGGGAGGTTCTCGCCTCGCTGCCGCTCTGGGTCGCGCGACCCGGCTACGATCTCGCGGCGATCGAGACGGGCAGCATCCACATCGGTCTTGGCGCATTTCATCGTGCGCATCAGGCCGTCTATACCGACACGGTGCTGAAGAGCGACCCGCGCTGGGGAATCTGCGGAGTGAGTCTCAAGACGCCGCGCGTCGCCCAGTCGCTCGCGCAACAGGACGGGCTCTATGCGGTCCTCGAAAAAGGTGCGAGCGGAACGTCGGCGCGCGTAATCGGCGCGGTGCGCGAAGCGAGGTTTCTCGGCGTGGGGGCCGCGAGCCTGATCGAGCGATTCAGCGATCCCGGGGTGCACGTCGTGTCGCTGACGGTGACCGAGAAGGGCTACTGTCACGACCCCGCGACCGGGCGTCTCGATCGTACGCACCCCGATATCGCGCACGACCTGGCGCATCGGCGTGCGCCCGTCTCGGCGATAGGCGTGCTCGTGGCCGGTCTCGATGCGCGACGGAGAAGCGGCGGCGGCCCGGTCAACGTCGTCTGCTGCGACAACCTTCCGCACAACGGTCGCACGCTCGAGACGCTCGTGAACGCGTTCGCAGGGGAAGCGGATCCGGACCTGGCCAGCTGGATCGGCACCCACGTCGCATTTCCCTGCACGATGGTCGACCGGATCGTTCCGGCGACGACGGATGCCGACCTCACCGAGGCCGCGCATCTGCTCGGCGTCGCCGACGCGGTTCCGGTCGCCACCGAACCATTCAGCGACTGGGTGATCGAGAATCGGTTCATCGCGCCGCGCCCCGCATGGGAGGAGGCCGGCGCTCGCATCGTCGCCGACGTCGCACCGTTCGAATCGATGAAGCTGCGGCTTCTCAATGGCAGTCACTCGACGCTCGCGTATCTCGGTTATCTCCTCGGCCATGAATACCTGTGGCAGGCGGCGTCCGACCCGCTGCTCGGCACGCTCGTCGAGCGGATGCTGGCGCTCGAAGTCGTTCCTACATTGGAAGTTCCGAAGGACGTCGACGTGAGCGCGTACTGCGCGGATCTCCTCGCACGGTTCCGCAATCCGGCGTTGCCGCACCGGACGCAGCAGATCGCAATGGACGGCTCGCAGAAGCTTCCGCAACGGGTGCTTGCGACGGTGCGCGACCGGCTCGCAGCGGGAGGCTCGATCGAGCACCTCGCGCTCGCGATCGCCGGCTGGATTCGATACGCGAGCGGAACCGACGAGCAGGGATATTCGATCAGCGTGGCAGACCCTCAAGCCCACCGCTTCGCGGCGATCGCCGCGCAGGCGCGCGGCAACGCTTCGCAGCTGGCCGACGGTTTCCTCGGCCTTGCCGCAGTCTTCGGTGAGGATCTTTCGCGCGACCCGGCATTTCGCAGCGCGGTCGCACGCGACGTGGGCGCGATGATGCGCGACGGCGTGCGCAGGACGATCGCAGTGTTCGTCGCCCAGGCGCGGGCGTAGACTATCCCTATGGAAATCCGACACGCAGCCGAGCGCGGCCATGCCCAGCACGGGTGGCTCGACTCGTATCACAGCTTCTCGTTCGCCGACTACTACGATCCCGGGCACATGGGATTCGGACCGCTGCGGGTGATCAACGAGGATCGCGTGCAGCCGGGGACAGGCTTCGGCACCCACGCCCACCGCGACATGGAGATCATCACCTACGTGCTCGCCGGGCGCCTCGAGCACAAGGACAGCATGGGCACCGGCTCGGTCATCGCCCCCGGCGACGTGCAGGCGATGAGCGCGGGGCGCGGCGTGCGGCACAGCGAGTTCAATCCGTCGCCCGCCGAGCCGACGCACTTCCTGCAGATCTGGATCGAGCCCGACGTGACCGGCGCCGATCCGCGCTATCAGCAGACGCGGTTTCCCGACGACGAGAAGCGTGGGCGTTTGCGGTTGATCGCGTCACGCGACGGCGCCGACGGCTCGGTCAGCATTCACCAGGATGCGCGCGTGTATGCGGCGCTCGTCACCGGCGACGAAGCGGTCACCCATTCGCTCGCGCCGGGGCGCCGTGCCTACGTGCACATCGTGCGCGGCAGCGCGCGGGCCAACGGGACTGCGCTGTCCGCCGGCGATGCGGCGAAGATCGAGCGCGAGACGACGGTACGCGTCGATCAGGGAGACGCTGCGGAGATCCTGCTTTTCGATCTGCCCTGAGTTGCGGGACGGCGAGGCGGCCAATCCGCCGCTCGCTCAGCCTGGCGCATGCGCTCGCTGCGAATCGACCGCCTCGCCGACCGTGGCGCTCCGTCCGCAAGAGCTCCGATCTTCAGCTGCGATCCCGCGAATCGAGCCAGATCGTCACCGGGCCGTCGTTGACCAGCGCGACCTGCATCATCGCGCCGAAGACGCCCGTTGCGACCGGCTGCCCGCGCTCGCGTGCGAGCGCAGCGACGAAGTCGTCGAATTTCGGCTTCGCGATCATGGGCGGCGCCGCGCCCGACCACGACGGACGATTGCCCTTGCGCGTCGATGCGAAGAGCGTGAACTGACTGACCGCGAGAATCGCGCCGTCCGCGTCGACCACCGAACGGTTCATCACGCCGCTCTCGTCGTCGAAGATCCGCAGCGCGACGATCTTGCGTGCGAGCCAGTCGCGGTCCTCGTCGCTGTCGTCGTCCGCCATCGCCGCCAGCACGACGAGACCGGGTCCGATCGCGCCCGCGAGGCGATCGCCGACGCTGACGGAGGCTTCGCGTACGCGCTGAATCAGCGCGCGCATGACGAGCGCGCCACCATGGGGCCGCGAGTCACTTCCTGACCGCCTTGCGGTCGACCTCGGTCACCTGCCCCTTGGAGAGCGTCACCGACGTGATCATCTCGGGGTCGCCGGGGGCCGGCATGTACGTCCATCGCGCAGGCTTGCCGTTCTTGCCGCCGACCGTCATGTCGGGCGTGCCGAGCTTCGCGAGAACTTCGGCTTCGGTCATGCCCGTCCGGATGAATTTGCGTTCGGACGCATCGCCGGAATTCGGGCTCTTGCCCTGCTTCGCGTCGTTCGACTTCGCTGCCGGGGCGGCTTTGGCCGTGCTGTTCTTGCCGGCCGGTATCGTGTCGGCGCGCGGGGTCGCCGGCAGAACCGTAATCTCCGGCGGGTCGACCTGGAAATTGCGCAGCTCCTTGCCCTTCGGGCACGGCTCCTCCTGGTAGATTGGAACCCCGCCCGTGCCCGAGCACTTGTAGACGTCGGCGCGCGCGGACGGCGCTGCCGCGAGGGCAGCAAGCAGCGAAGTCGCGATCGCGATGCAGGTTGTCGTGGTCATCGAGGGGCCGACCGCCGGCCGGCGGGGCCGTGGCGCAGGCATTACCATAACGCTTTTCGCGCTGTCCTGGAGTACGTCCCCCGATGGATACCCGTATCGCCACTGCGTCGCGCGTTGCCGCGATCGAACCGTTCCACGTGATGGAGGTGCAGACGGCCGCGCGCGCTCTCGAAGCCGCCGGCCGAACCGTCGTGCACATGGAAATCGGCGAGCCGGATTTTCCGACGCCCGAACCCGTCGTTGCCGCCGCGCAGCGCGCGATCGCTGCCGGCGACATCTACTACACGTCCGCGCTCGGGCTTCCCGCGTTGCGCGAGGCGATTGCCCGCCACTACGCCGAGCACCTTGGCGTCGCGGTTTCCCCCGACCGGGTGATCGTAACCGCCGGATCGTCGGCGGCGCTGCTGCTCGTGATGGCGCTTCTCGTCGACCGCGATCACGAAATCCTAATGTCCGACCCGGGATATCCGTGCAATCGACATTTCGTCCGCGTGTTCGAAGGGGAACCTGTCGGGCTCCCGGTGGGTCCCACGACCAGGTATCAGCTTTCCGCAGCGCTGATCGAGCGCGCATGGTCGGAACGAACCCGCGGAGCGCTGATCGCATCACCGTCGAATCCAACGGGAACGCAGGTCGCTCCGGACGACCTGCGCGCGATAGCCGCGTGCGTCGCGCGACTCGGCGGACGGCTTGTCGTCGACGAGATCTATCTGAGCCTCAGCTATGACGGCGAACCGCAATCCGCGCTATCGATCGCGCGCGAACACGCCGACGAGATGTTCGTCGTGTCGAGCTTTTCCAAGTATTTCAACATGACCGGATGGCGTCTCGGGTGGGTCGTGGCGCCGGAGCGGCACGTTCGCGATCTCGAGAAGCTCGCGCAGAACCTCTATATCTCGCCGCCCACCGTATCGCAGCGCGCCGCGCTCGCATGCTTCCATCCGGAGACGATTGCTCTGGTGGAGGAGCGCCGGCAGGCGTTCCGCGAGCGCCGCGACTACATCGTGCCCGCGTTGCGCGAACTGGGCTTCGGCGTTCCGGTGATGCCCACCGGCGGATTCTTCGTCTACGCGGACAGCTCGCGCTTCGGCCCCGACAGCCAGGCTTTCTGCCGCGACCTGCTCGAGGCGGTCGGCGTCGCGATCACGCCCGGGCTCGACTTCGGCCATCACCGCGCCGAAGCTCACGTCCGTCTCGCCTACACGATCGCGATGCCGAAGCTCGAGGACGGCGTCGAGCGCCTGCGGCGCTTCGTCGGCACGCGGCGATAGCGATGCGCATCGTCCGCACGATCGGAATGCTCGCCGCAACGCTCGCGCTCGCCGGCTGCGGGGCCGACTATTACTGGCAGGGCTTCACCGGACAGGTCGACATCCTCGCGCGCGCGAAGCCGATCCCGGAGGTGATCGAAACGACGACCGATCCCGTGCTCAAGGAGCGGCTCGTGCGGGCGCAGGCGATTCGTGCGTTCGCGTCGCGCGAGCTCGGGCTCCCCGACAATCGCAGCTACACGAGCTACGCCGATCTGGGTCGCCCCTATGTGCTGTGGAACGTCTTCGCCGCGCCGCAGCTTTCACTGACGCCGCGGCAGTGGTGCTTCCCGGTTGCGGGCTGCGTCAACTATCGCGGCTACTTCGCCGAGCCCGATGCGCGCGCCGAGGCGAAGCGCCTGGCGGCCGAAGGGGACGATGTCTATGTCGGCGGCGTGCCCGCGTACTCGACGCTCGGCTACTTCGACGACCCCGTGTTGTCGACGTTCGCGCGCTATCGCGAAGTCGAGCTCGCGCGGCTCATCTTCCACGAGCTCGCGCACCAGGTCCTCTACGTCAAGGACGACACGTCGTTCAACGAGTCGTTTGCGGTCACCGTCGAAGAGGAGGGTGTCAAACGCTGGCTCGCGTACGAAGCGACGCGTCGGGATTCGGCCGACGCGCAGCGGCTTGCCGCCGACTTCGAGCGCGGTCAGCGAACCCGCGCGGACTTTCGGGAGATCATCGACAAGGCGCGCGACCGCCTCGCAACGATCTATGCGACCCCGACGAGCGACGATGAAAAGAGGGCGGCCAAGGCCGCGGTCTTCGCCGGGATGCGTGCCGACAACGAGCAGCAGAGGAGCGCGCTGGGCGGGCCGACGGCGTTCGATCGGTGGTTCGAGGCGGGCGCCAACAACGCGGGCATCGCTGCAGCTGGTCTCTACGCCGATCGCGTGCCGCAGTTCAAGGCCCTTCTCGCGGAAGAGGGCGGCGACCTCCCGCGCTTCTATGCGCGAGTCAAGCTGCTCGCGGCGCTGCCCAAAGCCGACCGGGAAGTGGCGCTTGCCAACGCGATGGGGCAGTAATAGCTATCCGGTTGTTTTGCCGGCGAAATTCCGTTATCATCCCCGATTCCCTTGCCTCACCCCTTGCAGACGGGGGAGGCCGCCCGGCGAAGCGAGCTCCATCGCTATTCGCCCAACCATGTCCATAAGGAGCGTTCTGCATGCGTCACTACGAAGTGGTTTTCATCGTGCATCCCGATCAGAGCGAGCAGGTGCCCGCGATGATCGAGCGCTACCGCACGAGCATCACCGGCAAGAACGGCCGGATCCATCGCCTCGAAGACTGGGGACGCCGCCAGCTCGCGTACCCGATCGCCAAGGTCCACAAGGCGCACTACGTGCTGATGAACATCGAGGTCGACAACGACACCCTCGACGAGCTCGAGCACGCGTTCAAGTTCAACGACGCCGTGTTGCGCCATCTGATCGTCGCGATGGAGGAAGCCGTCCTCACGCCCTCGCCGATGATGCGCGAGGAAAAGTCGCGATCCCGCGACGGTGATCGCGACCGCGGTGATCGTGGGGACCGGGGAGATCGCGGAGATCGCGGCGACCGTGGTGAACGCGGTGACCGGGGCGATCGTGGCGATCGTGGCGAGCGCGCACCGAAGCCCGCGGCGGCGGAAAGCTCGGAGCCCGCGCCGGCCGGCAAGCCGACGGCGTAGCCCGCGGGATCCCGGAATCGCAGATCGACGTGCCCGGCACGAACCGGCTGACGATCGACGCGACACTCGCGGAATGCGGCGACCTTCGCTTCACACCGGCCGGCATCCCTGCGCTCGAGTGCGTGCTCTCGCACGCGTCGACCCAGCGGGAAGCAGGCGGCACTCGGAGAGTCGACTGCGAGATCGCGGCGATCGCGTTCGGTGATCGGGCGAAAGCGCTGGCGAAAGTGCCTACGGGAACGCTGCTCCGCTGCACCGGATTCATCGCCCGCCGTTATCGAACCGGGGTCACGCTGCGGCTGCACGTCAACGAATTCGAAACGCTAGACAACGCATTGGAAGGAAACTGAAATGCCTCGTCCGACAAGCAGGTTTGGAAAGAAGAAGGATGGCAAGAAGCGCGAGCGCGGAAACAATCTGTTCAAGCGCAAGAAGTTCTGCCGCTTCACCGCCGAAGGCGTGAAGCAGATCGACTACAAGGACATCGAGGTCCTCAAGGACTTCATCCAGGAAAACGGCAAGATCATGCCGGCGCGGATCACGGGAACGAAGGCGCGCTACCAGCGCCAGCTCGGCATCGCGATCAAGCGCGCGCGCTTCCTCGCGCTCGTTCCGTACACCGATCTGCACTAGAGGGGAGAGACCAGCGATGCAAGTCATTCTGCTCGAGAAGGTCGTCAACGTCGGCGACCTCGGGGAGGTCGTGAAGGTCAAGCAGGGCTACGCGCGCAATTACCTGATCCCGAAGGGGAAGGCGAAGCGCGCGACGCCGGAGAACATCAAGCTGCTCGAGGAAAAGCGCGCCGAGCTCGAGAAGGCGGCGGCGCAGCGTCTTGCCACCGCGCGGGAGCAGGCGGCGAAGATCGAGGGCATGCAGATCACGATTTCGCAGAAGGCGGGCGTCGACGGCCGCCTGTTCGGCTCGGTCACCAACGTCGATATCGTCGAAGCGCTCGCGGCCAAAGGCATCACGATCGAGAAAGGCTCGATCCGGATGCCGGAGGGCCCGCTCAAGCATGTCGGCGAATTTCCGCTCGTCGTCGGCCTGTACCTCGATGTCACCGCGAACATCACGGTGACGGTCGTTGCCGAGGCGGCTGCGGCCAGCTAGGCCCCGGTCGCGTCGAACACCGATCGGCGTCGACGGCGTTGAAGCGCGCGGGTCCCGGCAGGCTCCCGTCGCTGAAGGAGTCCGCGGCGACGCACCGCAGTAGGCCAATGCCAGAGCGTCGATGACCGTCAAGCCCGAAACGCTGGAAAAGCTCCGCCGCGTCAGCGTGGCTACGCTGTGCACGCAGCTTTTCAAACGGGGCTTTCGCAACGTGTTCATCCAGGGGATCGCGCGCCTCACCGAGCCCTCCGGCGGCAACATGGTCGGACCGGCGTTCACGATGCGCAACATTCCGTCGCGCGAGGACCTCGACGTGATCACGGTGTTCGAGAATCCCGAGCATCCGCAGCGGAAGGCGATCGAGGCGGTGCCTCCCGGGCACGTGCTGGTGCTCGATTGCCGCGGCGAAACGCGCGCGGCTTCCGGCGGACAGATCCTCACGACGCGACTCAAGGTGCGCGGTGCGGCGGGACTCGTCTCCGACGGGCCGGTCCGCGACAGCGGCTCGATCGCGGCGATGGATTTCCCCGTTTACTGCGCCGGCGGAAGCGCGCCGCTCAACCTGATTCATCATCATGCGGCCGACTTGAACGTGCCGATTGGCTGCGGCGGCGTGCCCGTCTATCCAGGAGATATCATCGTCGGCGACGACGAAGGCGTCGTTGTCATTCCGCAGCACCTCGCCGACGAGGTTGCCGCCGACGCTGCCGAGCAGGAGATCCTCGAGGTGTTTGTTCTCGAGCGCATCGAGGCGGGCGCCGCGCTGCCTGGGACCTATCCGCCGAATGCGGCGACACGCGCCGCCTACGCGCAATGGCGAAAGAAGCGCGACCGCTAGAAGCACGTACCGAACGGGACTTGGCGAACGAACGAGGAGACTTCAATGAAAAGCGCAATCCGGATGCTTGCCGTGCTCGCCCTTTTTGCTGTCTCGCTCAGTGCCGCCGCGCAGGACAAGGTCGTCTACCATTTCGATGGCGGCCTCGCGCAGGCGACAAAGGGGTTGCGCAACATCCGCAACCACCTCGACGTCGATCCGAAAGCGAAGATCGTCGCGGTCGCGCATGCCGAAGGCGTGGACTTCCTGATGGAAGGGGCGAAGACGACCAACAACCAGGAGTTCGCGGCGCTCGTTTCCGATCTCGAGGCGCGCGGCGTGAAGTTCGAGATCTGCGAGATCACGCTGACGAATCGCAACCTCAAGAAGGAGCAGTTCATCCTCGGCCCGACCTTCGTGCCCTCGGGCGTGGTCGAGATCGCCCATTTGCAGGCGATCGAGCACTACGCGTACATCAAGCCGTAGATCTCCTAGGGTTTGACGAACCGCAGCGCGAATTTGTCGGTGGGGACTTTCGGCTGATTCGAAGACTCGTTGCGCGTATCGGCGGGATTGCGCAGGAAGCTGCCTTCGGCGTCGAGCACGAAGCCCGCCTGCTTGACCTCGGTGAGGACGACGTCCTCGTCGATCCGGTGCAGCGTCTTTCCGGCGCTCACGCCGGTTCCCTTGATCGCCGAATGGTCGATTACGACGAGCCGCCCTCCCGGCTTCAATGCGGCGTAGAGCTTCTGATTCATTTTCGCGCGGTCGACGGGCAGGTAGCTGATGTCGTGGTAGTTGAGCACGATCGTGATCAGATCGAGATTCGTCGCTTCCGCGGGGACTGGGTCGTCGAAGGGGCGGGCGACGACGACGAGGTTCGCCTGCGGATGATCGGCAATCCGCTTTTGTAGCGCCGCACCAGGGTTCGGCGCTTGCGCCCAGATCATCCCGGTGGGACCGACTGCCAGGGCCAGCAGCTGCGTCGTGTAGCCGGCGCCTGCGGAGACATCGAGCACACGCATGCCTGGCCGCACCTGCGTGAACGGAAGGAATTCCGCGGGATGCCGCGATGTGTCCATTCGCTGGTCCTGTTCGGTGCGAACGGGGCTCGCGATGACGCTCCGATAGCGCTCGGCGGCAGCGCGTGAATCTTCGCTGGGCATCGTCGCGCAGGCGCCGAGCACTGCGGCGCCCAGGGCAACGAGCGAACGGAAGAGCGGCAAAGGGCGGCAACGGCAGTGCATGCGATTCATCCTTCAGGCGAATTCGAAACGTTTGGCTACCTGTTAGAATTGTAGCGCGCGATAAAAGTGGGGTCAGAGACGACTTCTGGCAGATCGCTTGCCCGTTAGGTGCGGAGCCGAAAAGTCGTCTCTGACCCCACTTTTCTCCGCGACGAGAACCCGATGCCCGACGATCCGCAAGTCGACAGCCTCAAGCTCCCTCCGCATTCGCTGGAAGCCGAGCAATCGGTGCTGGGCGGCCTTTTGCTCGACAACGATGCCGTCGACAAGGTCGGAGACGTGCTCGCCGACGCCGACTTCTACAGCGAGGCGCATCGGCTGATCTACGCGCACATCCTGAAGCTCGCCGCCGAAGCGAAACCGGCGGACGTCGTCACGGTGTCCGAGGCGCTCGCCTCGGTCCAGAAGCTCGACTATATCGGCGGTCTCGCGTATCTCGGCGCGCTGGTGCAAAACGTCCCGACCGCCGCGAACATCCGCCACTACGCGCGCATCGTTCGCGACCGCTCGATCCTGCGCCAGCTTGCGGCGACCGCCGGCGATATCGCCGACTCCGCGTACAACCCCCTGGGACGCAGCGCAAAGGAAGTCCTCGACCAGGCCGAAGCGAAGGTGCTGCACATCGCCGAGCAGGGCGAGCGCGGCGCGCGGCAGTACGAAGAGATCGGGAAGATATTGCCGGCAGTCGTCGAGCGGATCGAGACGCTCTACAACCGCGACAATCCGTCCGACGTCACCGGCGTTCCCACCGGTTTTGTCGACCTCGATCAGAAGACCTCCGGATTCCAGCCCGGCGACCTGATCGTCATCGCCGGCCGTCCGTCGATGGGCAAGACCGCGCTCGCGCTCAACATCGGCGAGCACGTCGCGCTCGACGCAAAAATGCCGGTCGCGGTGTTCTCGATGGAAATGGGAGCCTCGCAGCTCGTGCTGCGGATGATCGGCTCGGTCGGCCGGCTCGATCAGCACAAGCTGCGCACCGGCAGGATCGCTTCCGAAGACTGGGACAAGCTTTCCGCGGCGCTCGGTCGGTTGTCGGAAGCACCGATGCTGATCGACGAAACGCCCGCACTGAACGCGATCGAAGTCCGCTCGCGCGCGCGGCGAATCATGAGAACCTACGGCAAGCTCGGCCTCGTCATCGTCGACTACCTGCAGCTCATGCAGGCGACGACCTCCGGCGAGAACCGCGCCACCGAGATTTCGGAGATCTCGCGCGCGATGAAATCGCTTGCGAAGGAGCTCAAGGTGCCGGTCGTCGCGCTGTCGCAGCTGAATCGCTCGCTCGAGCAGCGTCCCAACAAGCGGCCGGTGATGTCGGATTTGCGCGAAAGTGGTGCGATAGAGCAGGATGCAGACGTGATCCTCTTCATCTACCGCGACGAAGTGTACGACCCGGAATCGAAGGACAAAGGTATTGCCGAGATCATCATCGGCAAGCAACGCAACGGGCCGATCGGCAAGGTGGATCTCGCGTTCCTCGGCGAATACACGCGATTCGAGAATCTTGCATCGACCGATCGCCGTTGACGCGGTGCTCGTGGCTCGAGCGAATGCTTCCCGCGCGGTCGAATCGCGTTTCGCCGGGTTGTGACCGATGACAGCGCCGGGTCGCAACAGCCCCTGGCCGTGCGGCAGCGGTAAGCGCTACAAGGACTGTCACGGCGAGCTTCGCGGCGCGTCTGATGGAACGCCGGCTGCCGGCCACGATGTCGGCGCCCAGCACAATCTCCACGAAGCGGAGAAGATGCTTCGCGCTGGAGACGTCGCAAGCGCCGAGGCCCTGTCCAGCGCCTTTTTGGCCGCGCATCCGGATCATCCGGAGGGACTCCGTGTTCTCGCCGATTGCCGCTACGAGCGCGGAGCGCCTGAGGAGGGGCTGCGCCTGCTGTTGCGTGCGGCAAGGGCGCTACCCGCACACGCGCTGCCCCCGCAGCAGCAGTTCGGCGTGTGGACGGCACTCAATTTCATGTTTACGCAATCGCTGGCGGGATTCGACAGTGTGTTTGCCTCCCGATTGCGCGAAGACTACAGGACATGGCGCACCTCACTGGTGGATACCAGAGGGGCCCGCGGCCCCTGTGTAACCGCCGTCGTCGTGGTCCCGGACCTCGGAGTGCGGGCGAGTGCGGCGCTGGAGTCGGTCTTCGGCCAGACTTATCGAAACATCGACTTGGTCGTGGTTCATACCGATCGCTACTCGCACGAAAACGCTGTCCGCGCGCTCCAGCGATGTCCGTTTCCACACAGGTTGCTAGCGGTTGCGGATGCGAATCTCCCGACGATGATCAATGCCGGCGTGCGCGCTTCACGGGGCGCCTTCGTCAACGTGCTTCACGCCGACGATCGCTTTGCTGAGAAACGGATCGCCACGTTGGTACGCGACGTCGCGAACCGCGGCATGGCGTGGGGATTCACGGGCGTTGGTTTCGTCGACGGCGACGACCGGCCATTTGCCACGGGCCGGAACTCGCGCGTCGACCACCTCCGGCAGCTCTTGAATGCTATACCGGAATCGGACGCTGTCGGATATACGCTGATCCATCAGGCGTTTGTCGCAGTCTCGGAGAGCAATCTCTTTTTCAGCCGCGCGCTGTTCGATTCGATTGGCGGCTTTCGCGAATCCGCCCGCATCTTTGCCTGGGACTTTGCGTTACGCGCTTTGGCTGTTCGAGCCGACGCATGTTCCTTCAATGGAGCTCCGCTGCGCTGCAGACCTCGAGCGCATCGCCGGTGCTAGCGATAAGGTCGAGCGCGAGGCGGCGCAAATTGCGATGTTCACCGAATTACGCGGCGGCCTGTGGGGACGGTCCCGCGCCACCGAACCGCTATGCCCCTTCGTTGCATCACTGGCGGATGCATTTTCTCAAGACCCCGTTCGAGGTCGGTCACATCCTGGCCTTTCCGATCCATCGGCTCGAGCACTTGGGCGAGAAGGTCGCCGAGCGCCGAACTGAGCAAAGGGTCCGCTTGCTGGCGCCCGGTGTAACCCTGGTGGGATTCCCGTATGGCGAATTCGGCCTCGGCGAAAGTCTCCGCGCCATCGCCAAGGCGTGCTCCGCTGGAAACATCCCGTTTGCCGTCAGGGACGTGGACTTGCGGATTCGCGCGCGCTAGGCCGACCGCATGCTTGCAGAGCATGCCATAGACGATCTACGGCATCGTTGCTCGCTGTTCTGCATGAATCCGGACATGCTGAAGCCGGTACGGAACCTCCTCGCCATGTCCGCCTCAGCTGGCGGCTACAGCATCGGCTACTGGTATTGGGAGTTGGAGCAGCCCCCACGAGAGTGGGACGACGCAATTGGTCGTGTCGACGAGATCTGGGTGGCGACGGATTTCGTCGCCGACGCGATGCGCCGAGCGACGTCGAAGCCGGTCCGGAAGATCCCTCCGCCGATCGACGTGCCGCTATCACGACGGTATCGACGGTCCGATTTCGGATTGCCGGAAGGTGTCTATATGTTTCTGTTCAGCTTCGATTTCAATTCGTTTGCGAAGCGCAAGAACCCCGAAGGCGCGATCGCAGCCTTTCGGCGGGCGTTCGGTCTCGCGCGGCGCGATGTCGCGCTGGTAGTCAAAACGATCAATGGCGCGTACCGACCCGAAAGGCTTTCTGAGATGCCCGACCTCGCCGACGGAGACGACCGCATCATCTTTGTAGCCGAATTTTTCTCCCGCGAACAGGTGTTCGGCCTGCAAAGCATCGCTGACGCATTGGTTTCGCTGCATCGTTCCGAGGGATTCAGGCTCGGCCTCACTGAGTCGATGTATCTGGACAAGCCTGTCATCGGCACCGCCTATTCTGGCAACCTCGAGTTCATGGACCGGGACAACAGCTGCCTTGTCGATTACAAACTCGTGCCGATCAGGCGGGGCGAGTATTTGTTTCACGACGATCGCTTTCGCTGGGCCGAGCCTGACGTCGGCCAGGCGGCGCAGTACATGGAGCGGCTAGCAGACGACAAGGACTTTCGCGTGCGGATCGCCGCGCGAGGACAGCACGACATCCAAACGCGATTCACGCCGACGAATACGGCGGCCCTGATTCGCAAGCGCTTGGTCGAACTCGACTTGCTTTAGCGCTTACCGCATTTTGTTTACGAGAGCCAAGGTGCCCCCTTTCGTTTCATACGCACAGAATGGCGAGGACGTCATGCTGTGGCGTGCGCTGCGCGATGTTGAAAACGGCTACTACATCGACGTAGGGGCGCACGACCCGGAGCGAAATTCGGTGACGCGGGCCTTTTATGAGCGCGGCTGGTCGGGTATCAACATTGAACCGGTGGGTGCTCACTTCGAGCAGTTGCAACGGGTCCGGACGCGCGACGTGAACCTGCGCCTAGTGCTCACGGCGACGACCGGCGAACACGAGTTCTTCGAAATTCCGGATAGTGGATTGTCGACACTCGACAGCGGTGTCGCCACCCGGCACCGAATGTCGGGGAAAAGTGTCGTGGCAGCACAAGTGCGTGCGCGGCTGCTACGCGATGTCTGGTCGGATTTCGTCAAGCGCGACGTTCATTTCCTCAAGATCGACGTCGAGGGCGGAGAACTCGAAGTGCTTGCTGGTGCCGATTTCGTCCGCCAACGGCCGTGGATCGTCGTGGTGGAAGCCACGGCCCCGCTGACGCGCATCCCGACTCACCAGAAGTGGGAGCATTTCCTCGCCGCCGCGGACTACCTGTTCGCCTACTTCGATGGGCTAAACAGATATTACGTCGCGTCAGAACGTTCGAGTTTGGTGCCCGCCTTAGTCGGACCGCCGGGCCGCACCGATGATTTCGTCCGTGCCGCTGAGCTCGTCGCCCGGAATCCGGATCTGCCGGCAGCGGCACGTTTCGATTCGGCGCTTCATTTGTTTCTGGGGCTTACCGATCCGGAGCCCACGCTGAGCCACCCGACATCACAATTGTGTACGGCTTCGCAGTTTCGCGAGCCAGAGTACCGGCATTGGTGCGAGATCTTCGGTGAGCCTCCGGTACTCCATCGGAAACAATGGGAACACGTGTTCCTTCTGGAGGCGCTGGACCAGCATGGGGTGCTTAAAGCGGGCCGCTGCGGCCTTGGCCTCGGCTGCGGCAGGGAACCGATCGCGGCAGCCGCGGCGGCGCGCAGCTGCGAAATAGTCGCGACGGATCTGGATACGTCATCGGCGCAGGGCAAAGGGTGGGTGGAGACCAGCCAGCGTCCGTCGTCGCTCGAGGACTTGAACGAGCGGGGGATTGCGATCCAGAGTTGTTTCGCCAACAGGTGACGTTTCGAGCGGAGGACATGAATCGAATCTCTGCTGACCTGGTCGATTTCGACTTCCTGTGGTCGAGCTGCGCATTCGAACATCTCGGCTCGCTACAGAACGGACTGCGTTTCGTCCGCGAGGCGATGCGCTGCCTAAAGCCGGGTGGCGTCGCCGTTCACACGACGGAGTTCAACCTTAGCTCCAACTTTCGAACCATTGAATCGCCCGGGCTCGTGCTGTACCGGAAAGGCGACATTCTGGAGCTCATCCGCACGTTGGAACGCTCAGGCCACGAAGTTTCCGCACTCAACCTAAATCCGGGTTCACGCGAGCTCGACTGCTACGTCGACCGACCGCCCTATTCGTCCGAGCCGCACCTGAAGCTCATGCTCGACCGGTTTGTGTTCACATCGCTTGGCCTTATCATCCGGCGCGGCGCGCGGGGGGTAGCCGCGCGTTGACGCAAGAGCGCTGCCATCAAAGTCGCGTCGGGGAAGGTTGCACGAGACCTCGGCGCTGATACACAACGTTGTAGATTCGCGATACAGCACGTCGACGTCGGCTGGGCGGAAAAACGCGGGATCGTGGCAGACAACATGCACGCGATCAACATCGGCGCCGCAGCATTCCTAGAGGATCTCCGCCGCGTGATCGGCAAGCCGCGAGCGCTCGCCGCGCTGCAGCGTCACGTGCCCCGAGTGCGACCAGCCCTTGAACCGGTCGACGACGTATGTGATCCCCGAGCTGCCTTCGGTCAGGTACGGCGTGTCGATCTGCGCGATGTTGCCGAGGCAGACGACCTTGGTGCCGGGGCCGGCGCGAGTGATCAGCGTCTTCATTTGTTTGGGCGTCAGGTTCTGCGCCTCGTCGATGATCAGGAACTTGTTGATGAACGTGCGCCCGCGCATGAAATTGAGGCTCTTCACCTTGATGCGCGAGCGGATCAGGTCGCGGGTTGCCGCGCGGCCCCATTCGCCGGCGTCGTCGTCGGTCTTGTTGAGCACGTCGAGGTTGTCTTCGAGCGCACCCATCCACGGGTTCATCTTCTCCTCTTCGGTGCCGGGCAGGAAGCCGATGTCCTCGCCGACCGGCACCGTGACGCGCGTCATGATGATCTCGGTGTAGACCTTGAACTCCAATGTGAGCATCAACCCAGCGGCCAGCGTCAGCAGCGTCTTGCCGGTACCGGCTTGCCCGAGCAGCGTGACGAAGTCGATCTCCGGATTCATCAGCAGATTGAGCGCGAAGTTCTGCTCGCGATTGCGTGCCGTGATTCCCCAGACGTTGTTCTTCTGGTGCGTGTAGTCCTTGAGAGTCGACAGGAGCGCCGTCTTGCCGGTGATCTCCTTGACCACCGCATAGAACGGCGACTCG
>DASSGI010000294.1:0-3142 GCA_035857655.1 Casimicrobiaceae bacterium
GCCCGTACCGCCGCGACGAATGGCGTTCGACGCCGCGAGCTTTCTGCGGCTCGACGCGCTGCAGAGCGTCGGCACGTCGGCCTCGGGCGCGGAGTTCGCGACGTCCACCGGCGACATTTTCGAAGTGTCGTGCTTCGGGCCGGGCGTCTTCCGACTGCGGGCCGGACCCAACTCGCGTCCGGACTACGGTCTGCTCGTCGGCCGGACGAAGGCCTGCACGATCGCCCGCGGCGACGGCGGCTCGTGGAAATTCACTGCCGGCGATTCGACGCTCGAGCTCTTCGTTCGTGCGCTTCTGGCGCGCGCTCGTGACGAAGAGCGTACGAAGATCGCGACCGCCGAACGCGCACATCGTCGGACACATCGCCGGCACCGCGAACGCGGCGAGCAGGCGACCGTCGGGACCGATTCGCACGACCTTGCCGCCGCGATAGAGCGCGCTCCAGTAGCAGCCCTCGCTGTCGACGGCGGCGCCGTCCGGACGATCGCCTTCGGCGGTGAAGCGCATGAACACGCGCGGGTTCGTTGGCAGCGCGGTGGCCGAATCGTAGTCGTATGCGTTGACGACCTGCGTGGGCGTGTCGGCGTGATACATCGTGCGTCCGTCCGGACTCCACGCGAGCCCGTTGCTGATCGTCATTCCGGAGATCACCTGCGTCTGCGTGAAGTCGGGATCGAGGCGGACGAGCGCCCCCGTGCTCGCGTCGCGCGCCTCGTTCATCGATCCGGCGAAAAACCGCCCGTGCGCATCGCAGCGGCCGTCGTTGAAGCGATGGTGCGCAGGATCGTACGGCGCATTGCCGACCTTGCGCGTGAGCTTTCCCTCTTTCGACGCGAGCCAGAAGCCGTCGCGCAGCGCGACGACGAAACCGCCGCTCGCGCGCAGCGCGAAAGACCCGATCGACTCGGGCATCGGCATCGCGATGTTCGCGCCGGTCGCCGGATCGAAACGGTTGAGCGACGGCGCGTTGATGTCGACCCAGTAGAGCAGCTGCTCATCGACCGACCACACCGGGCACTCGCCGAGGCTCGCATGGATGTCGAGCACGCAGCGCAACGGCGAGCTTGTAGCGGCGTCGGGCGAGGTCATCAGAGCAGGCGGGCTTCGACTCGCATCGTACAAGAAAACGCAGCGCCTGCCGCGAGCGTGCGCGTCCCGGTGTCGCTTTCGCCGCGCGTTGCGCGATTGAACGCATCGGTCATCTGCGTGACAGGCTCGACGGCGAGAAAGTCGCGTCCCGGCGGCACGTAGACGACGAGGAACGACGCTGCCGTGTCCGCGACGATTCTCGTTGCGATCCGGCGCGTCCGGTCGACGAGCGTCGCCTCACCGTTCCAGCCGGTGAATACGTTGTCGAGCGCGATCGCGTCGACAGCATGCGGCGGATCGAAGCGCCAAGCGTCCGGAATTGCGATCTTCGCGGTCGGCAGTTGCGTGTCGTCGGTCTGCCAGACGCGATCGGCGTGGAAAGCGAGCTCGGTCGCGGCCGTCCGCGGAAAGAACGGGTGGTAGCCAAGGCCGAACGGAAACGCTTCGGTGCCGGTGTTGGCGATCGCGATCCGCGCGGCGAGCGTTGCGCCGCCTTCGCCGACGGTGAGCACGAACGATTGCGTTGCCCGGAACGGCCATGGCCACGCGCGTGCATCCGCATCGGCGGCGGCGTGATCGAATGCAAGCAGCGCGCTCGCCGCATCGCGCGTCGCTATTCGCCACGGGCGCTGCCAGCCCACCCCGTGGATCGAGTGCGGGTGGTCGCCGAAGTTGCGGACGAGAGTGTGGGTGCGCCCCGCCCAGTGGAGATCCGCATTCGCGATCCGATTCGAATACGGGACGAGTGGATAGCACGCGTAGCCGCGAACGTTTCCCGCCGTGCGCGCTTCTTCGGAAACCGGACGAAGCACATCGACATCGCCGAACACGAAGCGCGCGATCGCGCCGCCCACGGCCGATGCGATCTCGACTCGTGCATCGCCTGCGGACAGGAGAAGCGGCTCGGTCATCTGCGGTCGGCGGTCACGCGAATTCCCGCGACGAATGAAAGCGGCGATTCTACCGTTTGCCGAATCGAATCCGGCCCGATCAGCGCGGCCTCGTATAATCAACGCCCAGGGGAGGCGCCCGTCGCCTCGGTGACCGGTCGTGCCAAGGCGCGGTTTCCACGCGCGAAGTCCCTTGTCCCGAATCTTCTCTCGCCCCGATTTTCTTGCTGGCGTCCGCGAAATGGCGCCGCCGCTCCTCGGTCTGCTTCCGTTCGGCCTCGTCTGCGGCGTCGGCGCGCAGGCGGCTGGCGCGTCGGTCTGGGAATCCCTCGGTCTTTCGGCGTTCATGTTTTCGGGCGCTGCGCAAATCCTCGCCACGCAGCTGATCGCGGCCGGCGCCCCGGTCGCGGTGACGATCCTCACCTGTTTCGTCGTCGGCTTGCGCTTCCTGATGTACAGCGCGGCGATGGCGCCGCATCTGAAAACGCTCCCGCCGCGGTGGCGGCACGCGCTCGCGTTCCTGCTGACCGACCAGGCGTTCGCCGCGGGAATCCGTCGCTTTCGCGATTCGGGGGACAAGCGCGATGCGGCGTCCTACTTCCTCGGCGCGGGCTTCCTGCTTTGGGCCACGTGGCAGTTCTCGTGCATGGTCGGCTACGCGGCAGGCAACGTCATCCCCGGGGCGTGGTCGCTCGACTTCATCGTGCCGCTGTGCTTCCTGTCGCTGCTCGTGCCGACACTCGAGAATCACTCGACGCGAATCGCGGCGCTTGCCGCCGGTGTCGCCGTCGTCGCGCTCGACGCGCTGCCGATGCGGCTGTCGCTGATCTGCGCGGGGCTGATCGGGATCGCCGCCGGATTGATCACCGAGATGCGGGGGAGGACACGATGAAGGCGGGGAAAACGATGACGGGGACGCGGGGACGATGAGCTCGTCATGGTCGTGGTGGATCGTGATCCTCGTCGTCGGGGTGCTCAACTATCTGTCGCGGCTTTCCTTCATCGCACTCTTCGCGCACGTCGAGATGCCGCCGCTCGTCGCGCGTGCGCTGCGCTTCGTGCCGTCGACGATGCTCACCGCGATCGTCGTCCCGGCAATCGTGTTCACTGCGCCCGCACACCTCGTGTTCAGCTACACGAACCCGAAGCTCGTCGCGGCTCT
>DASSGI010000295.1:0-5678 GCA_035857655.1 Casimicrobiaceae bacterium
CGTGCCGTGATCACGGCGAAGTCGTCACGTCCGGCGCCGAAGGGATTCATCAGGCTCGCGAGCCACGTGTATTCGAGCTGCTTCGCGCGCCAGAGCTGCGACAGCGCGGCGCCGCGACCGGGCGCGAGCGCTTCGGCGAGCGCGGTAACGGAATGGACGTCGAACAGCGTGCCGTAGGCGTCAAACACGAACGCATCGAGGAATGGTGTGGACATTGCGAACGATGGAAAAAAAAAGAGGGGTTACACTTGACGCGTAACCCCTTGGTTCTATGGTGGGCGATACTGGGATCGAACCAGTGACCCCTGCCGTGTGAAGGCAGTGCTCTACCGCTGAGCTAACCGCCCCGCGAACCCAGACAGGAGCCGCAATTATCCATGCCGTTCGAACGAGGGTCAAACTGCGACTGGCGATTTGTCATACATCGTCCTGGACAAAAAATGCCACATGCCGGTGCGAAATCCGCCCCTCGATTGGGTACGGCCGGGAGGCCAGTCTGTGGATAAAATCGTAAGCTTCCGGCCCGACTAGCGATTTCTTTTCTGGCCCGCCGCTTGCTTGCATTTTCGCAGTCCGGATAGCGCTTCCAGAAATATCGAATGTCCCCCTGCGCCTACGACGAAATGCGGACCCCGGATGGGGGTATCCGAGCCCCGTACCAGGCTTTTGCGGGGTGGCTGGAGCGCACCCCGCCGGACCGGATTGCCCAGAAGCGCGACGAGGCCGAGCGGGCATTTCACCGCGTCGGAATCACATTCGCCGTGTACGGCGAGAATTCCGGAACCGAGCGCCTCATCCCGTTCGATCTCGTCCCGCGAATCATTCCCGCCGACGAATGGCGCGTGCTCGATCGCGGTTTGAAGCAGCGTGTGCAGGCGCTCAACGCGTTCCTCGGCGACATCTACCACGGCCAGGCGATCCTCAAGGCGGGCGTCATACCGCCGGAACGCGTGCTTGCCAATTCGCAGTACCGCCGCGAAATGCAGGGGATGGACGTTCCCGGCGGCGTTTACGCGCACATCGCCGGCGTCGACATCGTTCGCGCCGGGGCAGGCGAGTACTACGTGCTCGAGGACAACCTGCGCGTTCCGTCGGGCGTGTCCTACATGCTCGAGAACCGCAAGATGATGATGCGCCTCTTCCCGGAGCTCTTCTCGACGCAGCGAATTCGGCCGGTTCAGCACTACCCGGACCTGCTGCTCGCGAACCTGCACGCGGTCGCGCCGGCGGGCGAGGAGCGGCCCACCGTCGCCGTGCTGACGCCGGGCGCGCACAACTCTGCATATTTCGAGCATGCGTTCCTCGCCCAGCAAATGGGCGTCGAGCTCGTCGAAGGACAGGACCTCTTCGTCCAGAACGACACGGTCTACATGCGCACGACGCGCGGGCCGGAGCGCGTGCACGTGATCTACCGGCGCGTCGACGACGACTTTCTCGACCCGAGGGCGTTCCGGGCGGATTCGATGCTCGGCTGTCCGGGCCTTTTCGCCGCGTATCGCGCCGGGCGCGTGACGCTCGCCAACGCGATCGGAACGGGTGTGGCCGACGACAAGTCGATCTATCCGTACGTGCCGGAGATGATCCGCTTCTACCTCTCCGAAGAGCCGGTGCTGTCGAATGTCCCGACCTATCTGTTGCACAAGAAGCAGGATCTCGACTACGCGCTTGCGCACCTCGCCGAGCTCGTCGTCAAGGAAACGCATGGCGCCGGCGGCTACGGGATGCTGATCGGGCCGACGGCGTCGTCGGCCGAGCGCGACGCGTTCCGCGCGCGGATCCTGGCGGCGCCCGACAAGTACATCGCGCAGCCGACGCTTGCGCTGTCGACCTGCCCGACGTTCTGCGAAGCGGGCCTCGCGCCGCGCCACGTCGACCTTCGCCCGTACGTGCTCTCGGGGAAAACCGTCAACCTGGTGCCCGGCGGCCTGACGCGGGTCGCGCTGCGCGAAGGCTCGCTCGTCGTCAACTCGTCGCAGGGCGGCGGCACCAAGGACACCTGGGTGCTCGGGACCTGAGGCCAGCGCCCGCGATGCTCTGCCGTACCGCGAACGAGCTTTTCTGGATGGCGCGCCACATCGAGCGCGCCGAGAACACCGCGCGGCTTCTCGACGTCACCTACCGGATGTCGCTGCTCCCCTACGACATCACGAAGCCCGGCCTCGACTGGGCACAGCCCTGGGCGGTACCGCTGATCACCTCAGGGCTCGCGACCGACTACTACAGCTGTTACGGCGCGCTCTCGGCTGAAAACGTGCTGCGCTACATGATCCTCGACGCGCACAACCGCTCGTCGATCTTCTGCTGCATGCGCGCGGCGCGCGAGTCGGCGCGGGCGGTGCGGGGTGCGATCACGTCGGAGATGTACGAGGACCTGAACTCGGCATGGCTCGAGATTCGCGAGTACGACTACGCGCGGATCGAGAGCGGCGGCGTCTCCGAGTTCCTCGACTGGGTGAAGATGCGCTCGCACCTCTTCCGCGGCGTGACGTTCGGGACGATGCTCCGCGACGAGGCGTACCACTTCATCCGCCTCGGGACGCACCTCGAGCGCGCCGACAACACGGCGAGGATCCTCGATGTCAAATACCACACGCTGTTGCCGAGCGCGACCGACGTCGGCGGCGCCGTCGACTACTACCAGTGGGGCGCGCTGCTGCGCTCGGTCTCGGGGTTCGAGTCGTATCGCAAGATCTACAGCGACGTGATCACGCCGCGGCGCGTGGCGGAGCTCCTGATACTGCGCGACGACATGCCCCGGTCGCTGCACGCGTGCATGAACTTCATCTACGAGACGCTCGAGGTCCTTTGCGACGAGCACACGAAGGAGATCGAGCGCGCGGCGGGCGAGCTCCATGCGAAGATCCACTTCGGGAGGGCCGACGAGATCATTCGCTTCGGCCTGCACGAGTACTTGATGGACTTCCTCGAACGCATCTCGCTCCTCGGCGACGACATCAATCGCTACTTCCTCGTGCCCGCCTATTAGCCGCGGAAGCTCCGGTAAAATGAACGCTTTTTCCCGGCTGCCTCGCCGATGACCTACTGTGTCGCGATGACGCTCGACGCGGGAATGATCTTCGCGTCGGATTCCCGCACCAACGCGGGCGTCGACCAGATCTCGCGCTTCTCGAAAATGCGCACGTTCGTCCGCGAGGGCGACCGCGTGATCGTGATGCTGTCGTCGGGCAACCTGTCGATCACGCAGAACGCGATCAACATCCTCGACCAGCGCGGGCGCGCGGACGACGGCTCGCTCAATCTCTGGAACGCGACGTCGATGTTCGACATCGCGCGGCTCCTCGGCGACACGCTGCGCGAGGTGAAGAACCGCGACGGGCCGTACCTCGCGCAGAACAACATCGATTCGCACGCGAACTTCATCGTCGGCGGCCAGATCCGCGGCGAGGTGCAGCGCCTCTTCGACGTCTACAGCGAAGGCAACTTCATCGAAGCCACGCCCGACACCTGCTACTTCCAGATCGGCGAGAGCAAGTACGGCAAGCCGGTGCTCGATCGCGTGCTCGAGCGGGGCACGTCGCTCGTCGACGCGACCAAGTGCACGATCGTCTCGTTCGATTCGACGATGCGATCCAACATTTCGGTCGGGTTGCCGATCGATCTCGTCGTGTACGAAGCGGACGCGCTGAGGATCCGGCTCCAGCGCCGGATTCTCGAGACCGATCCGTACTTCCAGATGGTTCACGCGCAGTGGGGCGCGGGGCTGCGCCGGGTGTTCGCGGAGCTGCCGGGTCCGGACTGGACCTAGCGCTAACAGGCCCTGAGCGCCGAAGCGGAGCCCGGAAATGGCGGTTCGCGTCGCCCTGCAGCACCGCACGACTTATCGCTTCGACCGGCGCGTCGCGCTGTCGCCGCACGAGATCCGGTTGCGTCCGGCGCCGCATTGCCGGACGCCGGTGCTCGGCTATTCGCTCACCGTCGCGCCGGAGCGCTTCTTCCTGAACTGGCAGCAGGACCCGTACGGGAACTGGGTCGCGCGGCTCGTGTTCACCGAACCCACCGACGCGCTCGACATCGTCGTCGACCTTACCGTCGACATGACGGTGATCAATCCCTTCGATTTCTTCGTCGAGCCGTATGCCGAGCATGCGCCGTTCCAATATGCGCCGGGTCTCGCGAAGGAGCTGATACCGTTCCTCGAGACGGCAGGCCCCGGTCCGCGCCTCGCGGAGTGGCTCGCGCGTTTCCGGAAGACGCTCGTTCCGGGCGAGAAGACCGTCGAGCTGCTGGTGCGCCTCAATCATCAGCTGCAATCCGAGATCCGCTATCTCGTGCGGATGGAACCCGGCGTGCAGACGCCCGACGAGACGCTCGAACGCGGGTGCGGCTCGTGTCGCGACACCGGATGGCTGCTCGTGCAGATCCTGCGTCATTTGGGGCTCGCGGCGCGGTTCGCGTCGGGCTATCTCGTTCAGCTCGTCGCCGACGTGAAGCCGCTCGCAGGACCGGCGGGCCCGGATCGCGATTTCACCGACCTTCATGCGTGGGCCGAGTGCTTCGTTCCCGGCGCGGGCTGGATCGGGCTCGATCCGACGTCGGGACTCCTGACCGGAGAAGGCCATCTTCCGCTCGCATGCACGGCGGATCCGGGCAACGCGGCCCCGGTGATCGGCTTCACCGATCCATGCAACGTCGATTTTTCGTTCGCGATGAAGGTCACGCGAATCCACGAGGATCCACGGGTCACCAAACCCTACAGCGATGGGCAGTGGGCCGCGATTCGCAGCCTGGGCGAGCGTGTCGACCGCGATCTCGCCGCGCACGACGTTCGCCTCACGCAGGGCGGGGAGCCGACGTTCATTTCGATCGACGACATGGAGGGCGCCGAGTGGAACTACGCGGCGCATTCGCCGAAGAAGCGCGAGCTCGGAGAAACGTTGCTGCGACGCCTCGCGGGCAAGTTCGCTCCGGGAAGCTTCCTCCATTTCGGACAGGGCAAGTGGTATCCGGGCGAGCCGCTGCCGCGCTGGGCGCTCGGCGCGTGGTGGCGAACCGACGGCAAGCCGCTGTGGCGCGATCCGGCGCTCATTGCCGACACCCGCTCGCCGGGCGACGCGGACATCGCGGCTGCGCGGCGCTTCGCGACGACGCTCGCCGGAGTGCTCGGCCTCGATCCCGCGTACGTGCTCACCGCGTATGAAGACGTACCGAAGCTGCTCGCTTCCGAGAGCGCGCTTCCCGCGAATCTCGACCCGCTGCAGGCAGACCTAACGCAGCCGAACGAGCGCGCGCGCCTCGCGCGGCTGCTCCAGCAGGGTCTCGACCGGCCGACGGGCTTCGTCCTTCCGCTGCGCGCTACAGCGAACAACGATGCCGAGAAAACCGGCAGCGTCGAATGGCAAAGCAGCCCATGGCCGCTGCGGCGCGAGCGCCTCTATGCGCTTCCCGGCGATTCGCCACTCGGCTTCCGTTTGCCGCTCGACGCATTGCCGGAAGTCCTGCCCGACGACATCGAGCAGGACCCGCCAATCGATCCGTTTGCGCCACGCGGTGACCTTCCGAACGGCATCGGCTCGGTGGCCACGAAGGCGAGGGCCGCGAGAGCGAAAGTCGCGCCGAAGGAAGTGATCAAGACGGCGCTTTGCGTGCAGCCGCGCGACGGCCATCTCCATGTGTTCATGCCGCCGCTCGCGCGCGTCGAAGCGTACGTCGTGCTGCTT
>DASSGI010000296.1:0-4439 GCA_035857655.1 Casimicrobiaceae bacterium
GCTGCACCTGCTGACGGCGCATCTCGCGCCGAACTCTGGCGAAGGTCTTGCGCAGATCGGTTTCCACGCTCTTGGTATAGCGAAACGAGGGGTCGAGTATGGACTTCATGCAGCCTCCTTGAGTTTCCGCGACGTTATGACATTCGCAAGAAACATTCCATCGTGGCGTCTAATTCCAAGCGCTCAGTTACTTACGGCAAGTCGCTGCGACAAGGGTTCTGGTATTCGACACGCGCGATGTAAGAAAGGTCGACATATCGGCCACCGCCGGTTCGCTCTCCGCGACCGTTTGTCGGCACCGATTTTTGTCCGCATTCGCGTCAATTGAAGCGGAAGGAACCCCTGTGCATCACATTGCGTTCGGTCGCAATCGCGTCGCGAAATGCGGTTGCGCGCGTGGTGGATCGGTATTACCGTGCGCGCGACGGACACGAAGCGCGCGTTCGCTCTCGTGAGGTCCGCGTCATTCGCCAGAAAGGGGAGAAATCCGATCATGTCGAAGCTCGTTCGTTCGTGGGGTTCGCTCGTGGCGCTCGTTGCCACGATTGCCGTAGCGCCGTTCGCAGCCGCGCAGACCGTCTACAAGGTCGGCTCGACGCCGACCGGCGTTCCGTTCACGTTCCTCGACGTCAAGACCAACACGATCCAGGGCGCGATGGTCGATCTGATCACGGCGATCGGCGACGACGCGGGCTTCAAGGTCGACGTGCAGGCGACGCCGTTCTCGGCGCTCATCCCGTCGCTCACCAGCAACAAGATCGACATCATCTCGGCGGCGATGCTGATCACCGATCAGCGCAAGGAGGTAATCGACTTCTCCGATCCCGTCTTTCCGTATCCGGAAGGCATGGTCGTCAACGAAAGCGACAACACGCCGTACAAGGGCCTCGCGGATCTCAAGGGCGCGACCGTCGGTGCGCAGGTCGGCACCGTCTACGTCGACTTCCTCAAGAAGAACGGCGAGTTCGCCGAGGTCAAGGTCTACGACTCGCTCGCCGACGTGCTGCGCGACGTGAGCCTCGGCCGCATCAAGGCCGGATTCGGCGACGGTCCGATCCTCGCGTACCAGCTTTCGCAGAACAAGGACTTCAAGGCGAAGCTCGTCAAGACGTACGAGCCGAAGATGGCCGGCAGCGTCGGAATCGGCGTCCGCAAGTCCGACGCCGAGCTGCTGAAGAAGATCAACGCGTCGCTCGCGAAGCTCAAGGGCAACGGCACGCTCGACAAGATCCTCGTCAAGTGGAACCTCAAGTAGCGTAGCGCCCGGCCAGAGGGCGGGATGCCCGTCCTGGAGCAGTTCGCGCACGACGCGCGCGACTTCCTGCCCATTCTGCTGAAGGGCTGCGCCGTCACGTTCCAGCTGACGCTGGCGGCTCTCGTGCTCTCGACGCTGCTCGGCTTCGTCTGGGCGCTGCTCAGGCTCTCACCCTACGCGGCACTGCGCTGGCCAGCGATCACGCTGATCACCGTGATCCGGGGGATTCCGATCATCGTGCAGCTCTTCTACATGTATTTCGTGCTTCCCGATCTCGGAATCCAGCTTTCGGCGTTCCAGGCGGGGTTCATCGGGCTCGGGATCGCGTATTCGTCGTACCAGGCCGAGAACTTCCGCGCCGGCATCCAGGCCGTCGACCACGGCCAGATCGAGGCTGCGCAATCGCTCGGCATGCGCCCGCCGCTCGTGATGCGGCGCGTCGTGCTGCCGCAGGCGATCCGCGTGTTTCTCCCGCCCTACGGCAACACGATGATCATGATGCTCAAGGATTCGTCGATCGCCTCGGCGATCACCGTCGCGGAGCTGACGCGCGGCGGGCAGCTGATCGCGGCCTCGACGTTCAAGAACATGACGGTGTTCACGCTGGTCGCCCTCCTCTACCTGACGATGAGCCTGCCGCTCACGTTCTTCGCGCACTGGCTCGAGCGCAGGTTCGGCCGCAAATGAGCGCGGCGGGCGAGCGCCAGCGAGCCAACGCCCGAAGGGCGCGTCGCCGCGCGATTGAGCCGCGGCCGACGACGCAACGCAGGGATTTGTTGCAGCCGATGTGGAGGCCGCAATGATCGTCGTCGACCGCATTGCGAAGGCGTTCGGCGCGCACGTCGTGCTCGAGGACTTTTCGCTGACCGTCGACAAGGGCGAAGTCATCTGCGTCATCGGACCGTCGGGCTCGGGCAAATCGACGGCCTTGCGCTGCATCAACGGGCTCGAATCCTACGACCGCGGCACGATCACGATCGACGGCGTGCGCGTCGATCGCAACGACGCGTCGATCCATGCGATCCGCAGCGAGACGGGCATGGTGTTCCAGCGCTTCAACCTGTTCCCGCATCGCACGGCGATCGAGAACGTGATGGAAGGTCCGATTTACGTGAAGCGGCTGCCGCGCGACGAGGCGCACGCGAGGGCGAAGGCGCTCCTCGACAAGGTCGGGCTCGCCGCGAAGATCGGCGCCTACCCCGACAAGCTCTCGGGCGGCCAACAGCAGCGCGTCGCGATCGCCCGCGCGCTCGCGATGCAGCCGAAAGTGATGCTCTTCGACGAGCCGACGAGTGCGCTCGACCCGGAGCTGGTCGGCGAAGTGCTGAAGGTGATGCTGACGCTCGCGCGCGAAGGGATGACGATGGTCGTCGTCACGCACGAGATCGCCTTCGCCGCCGAAGTCGCCGACCGCGTGCTCTTTCTCGATCACGGCCACATCCTCGAGCAGGGACCGCCCGAGGCGATCCTGCGCAATCCGCAACACGAGCGGACGCGAGATTTCCTGCAGCGCGTGCTGCGGCCCGCCGCGTAGCCTTGCGCGGCGGCGGCGCGAACGGCCGCACGCGCGCCGTGCTAAATTATCCGCGGACGGATCGTTATCGAGTCGCAGCGGAGACGCAGAGCGGATGGCACGTGGTGTAGAGGACCTCTCGATCGAAGAGATTCGACGACGCTATCTCGACAACGGCGAACTGGTCTCGGCGCAGGCCCTCACGCGTCTCCGCCGCGATTCCCGCCAGGGCGCGCAGCGCCTCTACGCGGTGCTCAAGAAGCGCTTCGAGCGCGAACGCGGCGAGCGCCAGCGCCTCGAGGCGATGCGCTACTTCGAGAAGCTCCTGTGGAAGTCGGGCGTGCGCGAAGTCGCCGGCGTCGACGAAGTCGGCGTGGGCCCCCTCGCCGGCCCGGTCGTCGCCGCGGCGGTGACGTTCCCGCCCGAGACGGAAATCGCCGGCGTCGACGATTCGAAGCGGCTCGACCCCGAGACGCGCACGGTGCTTGCCGCGGAGATCCGCGCCAAAGCGTCGGGCATCGGCCTCGGGATCGCCTCGGTCGAGGAGATCGACACGCTCAACATCTATCACGCGTCGCTCCTCGCGATGCGCCGGGCCGTCGAGGCGTTGCCGCAGCGCCCGCAGCACGTGCTCGTCGACGCGCGGACGATCCCCGGCGTCGACGTCCCGCAGAACATGTTCAACAAGGGCGACGGGATCAATTTCAGCATCGCCGCCGCTTCGATCATTGCGAAGACCGCGCGCGACGCGATGATGGTCGAGCTCGACGCGAGCTATCCAGGCTATGGCTTCGCGAGCCACAAGGGCTACAGCACGCCCGAGCACAAGGGTGCGCTGCTGCGGCTCGGCCCGTCGGCGGTTCATCGGATGTCGTTTCCGGTCCTGCACGAGCTCCAGGGAGAGTATTCCGCCCTCTTCTACGTGCTCAGGAACCAGCTCGAAGCCGTGCGGACGCGCCTCGCGCTTCGCGAATTCGAATCCGAGCTGGGTGCGCAAGTCGACGCGCTCGCGCTGCAGGAGTGCAAGAAGCTGCGGCTCCTCGTCGCGCGACGCTGGAAGACGATCGACTGAAGCGGCGTTGCTCCCGGTATCGCCGAAGAGCGACGCGGCGAACCGCTGGTGCGCTAGAGCGTGAGCGGCCGAGCGCCGTCGTGCTGGATCGCGTGGACCCTCACCGGACGCTCGAAGCCCTTCAGCGAGATTTCACCGAGGTCCTCGAACGCGAGGCCCTTGCCGATGCAGAGCTCCGCGACGA
This sequence comes from Casimicrobiaceae bacterium, assembly GCA_035857655.1. Classification (GTDB taxonomy): domain Bacteria; phylum Pseudomonadota; class Gammaproteobacteria; order Burkholderiales; family Casimicrobiaceae; genus CAIWHR01. The sequence continues at coordinate 4,025 of DASSGI010000296.1, forward strand.
CGTTCGAAACGAGACTCTGCTCCGGCTGCGCATGCGCGCACAGCCGCGCGGCAAGCTGAACGGTCGAGCCGAACAGATCCCGGTGATCTTCGACGGGCTCTCCGGCGGCGGCGCCGATGCGTATCTTGAACGGCACTGCGCCCATCTCCTGCGCATGTTCGGCGAGCGCACGATGGATCCGACTCGCACAGCGCGCCGCTGCAACGGCGGAGAAGAAGCTCGCCATGATGCCGTCGCCGGTATGCTTGATCTCGCGTCCGGCCAATTCGCGCAGCGCGTCGCGCACGATGCGGTCGTGCCTTTGGACGACGGCCATCGCCGCCTCGTCGCCCAAGCGCTGCGTGAGCTCCGTCGAGCCGACGATGTCGGTGAACATGATGGTACGGATGCCGGGGTCGCGCTGGTTTTCGGTGCC
>DASSGI010000297.1:0-5182 GCA_035857655.1 Casimicrobiaceae bacterium
CGAACGGCCCGATGGGACGCACCTCTACTACTGCGGGCCGTCGGGCTTCATGACGGCGGTGGAGGCCGCTTGCGCGCACTGGCCGAAGGAGAGCGTGCACTTCGAGTACTTCACGCCGCCGACGCCGTCGGTCGGTGACGCTGCGCTTGGCGCCTCCGGCAAAGCGGCGAGTGCGGGGCCCGCTGTCCCGAGCGGATTCCAGGTCCGTTTGGCGAGCACCGGTGCGCTCTACGACGTCCCGAACGACAAGTCGATCGTCGAGGTGCTGCGCGAACAGGGGATCGACGTCGAGACGTCGTGCGAGTCGGGGCTGTGCGGGACGTGCCGAACCCGCTATCTCGACGGCGAGCCGGAGCATCACGACTACGTGCTCGACGACGACGAGAGAGACCAATACGTAATGATCTGCTGCGCGCGCTCGAAGAGTCCCGTCCTCGTGCTCGATCGTTAGGCTTTGCCGGCAATCGCTGTGCTCGCGATCGCCGGCCAGCGGAGAAATGCTTGTACACCGACGTGGCGATACTCGCTCCCGTGGTCTTCGTCGCCGGGCTGGTGCGCGGCACGACGGGCTTCGCCGGACCGCTGATCATGGTGCCGGTGCTCGGATTCTTCTACAGCCCGGCGTCGGCGGTTGCGATCTCGACGCTCGTCGATCTCTCGTCGAACGTGAGCCTCCTCGGCGACGCGCTGCGGCAGGCGTCGCGCATCACCGTCGTGAGCCTCATCGGCGGCGCGCTGCTGACGATTCCGTTCGGCGGCTATGCGCTGCTCGCCTTCGATGCGTCGGTGATCGCCCGAACGATGTACGCGGTCGTCGGGTTCTTTTCGGTCGTGCTGCTCACCGGGTGGCGCTACAAGAAATCGCTGTCGCCGAAGCAATATTTCGGCGTGGGCGCGGCGAGCGGCGTGATCCTCGGCGCGACGTCGTTCGGCGTCGCGGTGCTTCCGTTCCTGTATTCGGGCGCCGACACCGCCGCGCGCGGGCGGGCGAATTTCATTCTGTGGGCGCTCTTCTGCGCGCTGATTGGATTCGCGATCGTGCTCGTCGGCGGGCGCGTGGGCGCGCTGGAGCTCACGTGCGCGCTCGTGTTGATCCCGATCTACGTCGCCGGCACGCACCTCGGCAACCGCGTCGCGAAGCGGATCGACGATGCGCTGCTGCGGAGAATCGTGCTGGTCGTGCTGCTCGCAACCGCGATCGCCGGCATCGTCGCCCAGACCGCGCAGCCTCGCGGCTGACGCGGGCGAGCCCGTTTGACGTTACGGGGGGAAACGTCCTGGCACGCCGCTAGTTCTTTCCCGACGCCTGCAGCACCTTGCGCACGGTCTCGAACTCGCCCTGCATGAAGGCCGCAGCGTCCTTCGCGGGCACGTAGGAATCGTCGGACGCGAGCGACATCTTCAGGAACTCCGCGTATTCCTTGTCAGCGTAGACGCGCGCGAGCGCATCCGAGATCGTCTTGACGCGCTGAGGATCGGTTCCCGCCTTGACGACGATCGCGCGAAACTGCGGCAGCGTGACCTCGTAGCCGAGCTCCTTCGACGTCGGCACGTCCTTGTACTCGGGGAGACGCTTGTTGCCGAAGATGATGATCGGGCGCATCTGCTTGCCGTCGACCTGCCCGCGAACATTGCCGAGCGGCGAATACATGATGTCGGTGTGCCCGCCGATCAGCGACGTATAGCGCTCGCCCGGATTGGCGAACGGAACGGCCTGCAGCTTGAGGCCCTTCGAGTTGAAGTAGCCGATCGTCACGTCGTCGGGGCTTCCGAAGCCCGATATGCCGACCTTCAGGCCTTTCGTCTTCGCCTCGGCTTCGACGTCGGCCCATGTCTTGAAGCGGCTCCCTTCGGCAACGTAGAAGCCCGACGGCTGCTGGATCATCACGGCAATCGGCGTCAAATCGTTGAGCGTCCACTTCTGCGCGCCCGAGATCTGGTTCGCATACAGCGTGTCGGCTGCAAGCACCGCGAGCGAATAGCCGTCCGGACGGCCGGCGATCAGCTTCAGGATCCCGGTGTTGCCGGTCGCCCCCGGTACATTGACGACGGGCAGCGACACCTTGAGCTCGTTCTCGAGCAGCTTCGCGATCTTGCGTCCCGTCTGATCGGATCCTCCGCCCGGTCCCCAAGGGACGATCATTTCGATCGGGCGCGACGGATACGCTTCCTGCGCGAGCGCTTTGAGTGGGCCCGCGAGCAGCGCGGCGGAGAGCACGAGCGCGGCTGTACCGGCCATCGACTGCGAGCGTCGGTTCATTTGCATCCCCCTCTTCGGTCGCGGCGTGCGACCGCAGCTATTCTCCGTGGCGAACCATCGCGGCGGTCCAGCCGCCGTCGACGGTCAGAACGGAGCCATTGACGAAATCGGACGCATCGGACGCGAGGAACAGCGCCGCCTGCGCAACCTCCGAGGGCTTGCCCCAGCGGCCGACGATCGTCTCCTTGCCCCACACCGGCGCGAGCTCGGCGTCGCCGGCGAACACAGCGTTGAGCGGCGTGTCGACGAGCGCCGGCGCGAGCGCATTGATGTAGATGTTCTTGCCCTTCATGTCGAGCGCAGCGGCGCGCGTGAACGCGATCTCACCGCCCTTCGACGCGCAGTAGGCGCTGCGGAGCGGCCGCCCGAATTGCCCGGCGACCGACGAGACGTTGACAATCTTGCCCTTGCCGCCCCGCAGCATGTAGGGGATCACCGCCTTGCAGCACAGGAACGGCCCCGTGAGGTTGACGTCCAGCGTGCGCCGCCACTCGTCCTCGGTCTGCTCGAGCAGCGGATTCAGGAAGCGGATCCCGGCGTTGTTGACGAGGATGTCGATGCGGCCAAAGGTCTCGAAGACCTGCGCCGCCATCCGCGTCACCCCGGCCGAATCGGCGACGTCGACCTCGATCGCCTCCGCGGTGCTGCCTGCCGCAATGAGCGCTGCGGAAAGCGCGCGCGCTCCGGCGAGATTGCGATCGGCGATCGCGACACGCGCGCCTTCCTGCGCGAAGGTCTCGACGATCGCCTTGCCGATGCCGCCACCGCCTCCGGTGACGATCGCGACCTTGCCTTCGAGTTGCATCCGCCCCGCCCTCTTCCGCACGCGGGCGCGCTAGAAGGGCACGCTCCCTGCGATCGTCGTCCGGTGCATCCGGCGTCGCTGCGGCAGCGCGTAATCCTGTACGGCGAGATGCTGCAGCGAGCAGTTGTCCCACATCAGCAAGTCGCCGACGCGCCATTTGTGACGGTAGATGAACTCGGGCTTCGTGCAATGCGCGTAGATTTCCTCGAGCAGCGGCGCGCTTTCCGCATCCGGCATCCCGGAGATTCCGGTCACGCAGAGCTTGTTGACGTAGATGCACTTGCGGCCGGTGACCGGATGCGTACGGATGATCGGGTGCGCCTGGTCGGGGACCTCGTCGCGCTGGCTCTCGTCGTACTTGATTCGCGTCGGCGGCGCATCGGCTGCGCCGTCGTAGCCTTTCGTCATGTGATGGACCGCTTTCAATCCCGTCAGTCGGCGCCGCATCGCGTCGGACAACGTGTCGTACGCGAGAAAAGTGCTCGCGAACAGCGTGTCGCCCAGCACCTCGCCGCCGTCGTTGTGCGGTATCTCGAGCGCGTAGAGCGCGGAGCCCATGCTCGGCGCGTTCCGGTACGACGTGTCGGTATGCCAGACCGCGACACGGCCGGCGTCCGCAAGTCCGATCGGCCGGCCACTTTCGAGGATGTTCGATATCACCAGGATCTCGGGGTATCCGGGCAACAGGTACTGCTTCAGCACGTGGATCTCGAGCTCGCCGAAGCGGCGGCTGAACGCGATTTGCTGCGCAGGGGTCAGGTGCTGGTCGCGGAAGACGATGATCGAGTGCTCGTAATACGCGTTCCTGATCCGCTCGAACGTGCCGTCGTCGAGCTCCTGCGCGAGATCGAGGCCGACGATCTCGGCGCCGACGGGCGCGTTGCCGCGACGAACTTCGATCTTCGTACCGACCGCTGTGCTCATTCGAACATCCCCCGCGCGAGAACGTGCGTTTCCACTTTGGAGCGCGCGCTCGGCCCGCGTGCCCGCCGGGTCATTATTGAGGCGACGACGCCAAAACGAAAGCGAGTATTTGTGCATTTGAGATAAAGTATTGCTTTTGGTCTCAGCAGGCCCGCCACCCCCCATGCCGTCGATACGCACGTTTCGCACCTTTCTCGCCGTGATCAAGCACGGCACGTTTGCCGGCGCCGGAAAGGAGATCGGTCTCACGCCGGCCGCCGTGGGACTGCAGATCCGCGCAATGGAAGAGGAGATGAAGCAGGTGTTCTTCGACCGCGGCGGCCGCTCCGTCGTGCTCAACACGGCCGGACGGCGCGCGCTGCCGCAGATCGAGGATCTCGTGCGCCGGTACGAGGGGCTGGTCGACGTCGGCGAGACCGACGAGCTGTCGGGCACCGTGGTGATGGGAGCGCTCGTCTCCGCGCTCATGGGCTCGTTCGCCGACGCGCTCTGGAGCCTGCAGGAAAAGCATCCGCGCCTCGAAGTCCAGCTCTTCGGCGGCCTGTCGAGCGAATTCGCCTACAAGGTCGAGCACGGCGAGCTCGACGCCGCGATCGTCACGCAGTCGCCGCGGCCGTTGCCCTCGAGCATGGTCTGGACACCGCTCTATTCGGAACCGATGGTGCTGATCGTGCCGCGGCGTCCGCACTTCGCGCTTCCGCACAACTCGCTCGACGCGTTGCGCAAGTCGCCGTTCCTGCAGTTCGACCGGGCGACGTGGACCGGGCACCTGATCAAGCAGGTGCTCGATCAGACGAAGGTCAACGTGCGCAGCGGGATGGAGCTGAACTCGGTCGAAGCGATCATCGAAACCGTGCGCCAGGGTTTTGGCGTGTCGATCGTTCCGAAGCTCGCCAATGTCGACTGGTCGAACGACCGCGCGCTTCGGATCGTGCGGCTGCCGGGCGTCGACGTGCTCCGGCGTGTCGGCCTGCTCGAGCGGACGCGGCACAACCGCATGCGCTTTACCGCCGCGCTCAAGGAGTACTTCGACGTCTCGATCAGGAAGAAGCGCGCGGTGAAGGCGGTGGGAACCGCCAAGGCGTGACTCCCTTCCCCCGAAACCCCGGGGCATCGCGCGTGGTTTGCGGCAAAACTCAGGGATCGCGCAGAGTCATCGCGCATGGGCTTGCAGGCGAGCGCATGCGGCAGCC
>DASSGI010000298.1:0-2044 GCA_035857655.1 Casimicrobiaceae bacterium
CCGCAACGAGCGTCGACGCGAGAATCGACGTCAGGACGCCGGATTCGATGATCGACCTCGCGAAACTTCGTACCACCGCACCCTGTAGCTCACCAGGACGTCCGCACCCAGCAGGAAAAGGAGGAGCATCCCCTGGAAGACCTTGGCGATCGACGAAGGCAGGTTGAGGTATTGCTGGGCTTGCTCGCCGCCCAGGTAGAGCAGCGCCATCAGCAGGCTCGCGAAAAGGATGCCGATCGGATTCAGGCGACCGACGAAGGCGACGATGATCGCCGCGAATCCATAGTTGCTCGAAACATGCTCGGTCAGCTGACCCATCGGCCCGGCGACTTCGGCGACGCCGGCGATTCCCGCCATCGTTCCGCCTGCGAGCATCCCCGCCCACATCGTGCGTCGCGTCGAATATCCTGCGTAGCGCGCCGCAGTGTCGGACTCGCCGGCAACACGCATCTGGTAGCCGGTGAAGCTCCTTTGCATGAACACGTACGCGCCGATCACGGCAGCGAGCGCGAGCACGAGCACCGCATTGAGACGAGTCCCCTCGACGAGCGTCGGCAGCAGCGCCGCGTCGGCGAACATCTTGGTCTGCGGAAAATTGAACCCTTGCGGATCCTTCCACGGACCGTGGACGAGCCATGACACTCCGAGCTGCGCGATGTACACGAGCATCAGCGAAACGAGAATCTCGTTGGCGTTGAATCGGATGCGCAGAATTGCGGGAATCGACGCCCAAAGCGCGCCGCCGATCGCCCCCGCGACGATCATCGCCGGAAGGAGCAGCGGGCTCGCGCTCGCATCGAACGCAAGGGCGATGCCGCCGCCTGCGACCGCTCCGGCGATGAACTGCCCTTCGGCGCCGATGTTCCAGACGTTCGCGCGGAAACCGACGGCGAGGCCGACGGCGATCAGCATCAACGGCGAGGCCTTGAGCAGCAGCTCCGCGACGCCATAGGCGTCCTTCAGCGGACTCACGAAGAAAACGCGTATCCCTTCGAGCGGATTCTTGCCGAGCGCAGCGAACAGCACGAATCCGCTCACGAATGTCAGCGCAGCGGCGACGAACGGCGTCGCAAAGCGCATCGCGGGCGAAGGCTCGCCTCGCGCCTCGAGCCTAAGCGGCATCGGGAACCTCCGGCGGGCGCTCGACGCCGCGCCGCGTGCCGCCCATCCAGAGGCCGATCTCCTCGACGCTCGTCTCGGTCGTACGCTTCGCCGGCGAGAGCCGGCCGTTGGCGATCACCGCGATCCGATCGCAGATTTCGAAGAGCTCGTCGAGCTCCTCCGAGATCACGAGGATCGCGGCGCCGGCCGCGGCGAGGTCGAGCAGTGCCTGCCGAATGAATGCGGCGGCGCCGACGTCCACGCCCCAGGTGGGCTGCGCAACGACGAGCACTTTCGGCAGCTGCAGCACTTCACGCCCGACGATGAACTTCTGCAGATTCCCTCCGGAAAGCGAATCGGCGCGCGCCTCTGGCCCGCTGCACACGACTGCGAAGCGATCGATGAGCTGGCGCGTGAATTCCGCGACCGCTGCTCGATCGATGAGGCCCCAACGCACCAACCCGCGTCGATGCGCGGTGAGCAGCGCGTTCTCGGCGAGCGTCATCCGCGCAAGCGCGCTCCGGCCGACGCGTTCCTCGGGCACGAAGCCGAGACCCAGGCTGCGCCTGCGGCCTGCGCGCAGTCGCCCCGCTTCGATCCCGAGCATCTGCACCGGGCATTTTTCCGCGAGCGGCTCCTCGCCCGATATCGCCCACAACAGCTCTTTCTGGCCGTTGCCCGAGATGCCTGCGATCCCGACGATCTCGCCGGAATGGATGTCGAGGTGGATGTCCTGGAGGTCGACGCCGTAGGGATCAGGTGATGCGCGCGAGAGTCCGGCGAGCCGCAGCCTCGCCTCGGCACCGACCGCGTGCGCTCGATGCCGGGGCGTCGGGAGCTCCGCGCCGATCATCATCCGCGCCATCGATTGCGGCGTTTCCTCGGACGGGTCGCAAGTCGCCGTCACTCGCCCCGCGCGCAGTACGGTCGCCGCGTGGCAGAG
>DASSGI010000299.1:0-12717 GCA_035857655.1 Casimicrobiaceae bacterium
GCGGACCAACTGCCCGTCATCCTCGGTGCGCTGCGGCGATCCTGCTAGGGATCGCCGATCGGCTCCAGTTCCGTACAATGCGCATGGTTTCCATCGCAAACGGATCGGCGAACGGATCGCTCGGAGCAACAGATGCAGTACGCAAACGGCCGCATCCTGCTGTCTCCGTCCGACCTGAACAACTACGTCAACTGCCGCCACCTGACGACGCTCGAGCGCGCGGTCGTCCGCGGTGAGCTCGAACGGCCGCACCGGTCCGACGAAAGCGCAAAGCTCCTGCAGGACAAAGGCCTCGAGCACGAGTTTCATTTCCTCCAACAGCTGCACGCCGAGGGTCGCGAGGTCGTCGATATCACGATGGACGAGCGCCGGGACTTCGGCGGCGCTGCGCAGCGTACGCTCGACGCGATGCGAGCCGGCGCCGACGTGATCTCGCAAGCGACGTTCGTCAGCGGCGCGTGGCGGGGGCGCGCCGACTTCCTCCTGCGTACGGACGTCGAGACGGACCTCGGCGGCTGGGGCTACGACGCGCTCGACGCGAAGCTCGCTCGCGCGGAAAAGCCGACGTACGTTCTGCAGCTCTGCTTCTATAGCGATGCCATCGCGGACATTCAGGGGAAGCGCCCCGAGCACATGCACGTGCATCTCGGGACCGGGGCGCCCGTTCGATTGCGCTACGACGATTTCTCGGCCTATTACCGTCGCGTGCGACAGCGCTTCGAGGAGGCGATTGCGTCGACTGCGCCGACCGAGGCCTGGCCCGTCGAGCACTGTGCGTTGTGCGACTTTGTCGGCGTGTGCAATTCGCGCTGGCGCGCCGACGACCATCTCGTCCAGGTCGCAGGCATCCGCCGCGACCAGGTCGTGCGCTTGCGCGAGGCGGGACTGCCGACGCTGACTGCGCTCGCCCGGGCAACGGCGAAAGTGAACGTGCAGCGCATGTTGCCGCACATTTTCGACGCGCTGCGCGACCAGGCGCTGCTGCAGCTCATACGGCACACGACCGGCCGACTCGATTCGCACGCGATCGACTGCGACACGGGCCGCGGCTTCGAGCTCCTGCCGCCGCCCTCGAGCGGCGACGTGATCTTCGACATCGAGGGCGATCCTTTCTGGGAGCCCGCGCAGGGCCTGCATTTCCTGTTCGGCCTGCTGTTGAAGGACGGCTCCGCTTGGCGCTACGAGCCGGTGTGGGCGCACGATCGCGCCGGCGAACGGGCGATGTTCGAAGCGTTCGTCGATCGCGTTCACGCGCGGCTCGCCGCCGATCCCGGCATGCACGTCTACCACTACGGCACGTACGAAAATGCGGCGATCAAGCAGCTGATGGGATCGTACGCGACGCGCGAGGACGCTGTCGACGAGCTGCTGCGGCGCAACGTCTTCGTCAACTTGCACACCGTGGTGCGCCAGGGGCTTCGCGCGGGCGTCGACAAGTACTCGTTGAAGGAGGTCGAAGCGCTGGCAAGGTTCGAGCGGCAAGCGGACGTCCGCAAGGGAATCGACGCCGTGCTCAATTACGAGAAATGGCGGAAATCGAGCGACGACGCGCTGCTCTCTTCGATCGCCGATTACAACGCCGAGGATTGTAGCGCCACGCTCGCGCTGCGTGACTGGCTCGTTGAGAACCATCCCGCCGACAAGTCGTGGGCGGCCGTTGTCGAGCCGAAGGACGAAAAGAAGGAAGACGACGGCGAGCGCAACGCGCTGAGGCAACGGTTGATCGAAGGCGAGCAGGTCGGGTCGGTCCGCTGGCTTGCCGGCGAGCTGCTCGAATATCACCGTCGCGAGGCGCGCCCCGCGTGGTGGTGGTACTTCAAGCGGCGCGATCTGATGACCGAAGAGGAGCTCCTCGACGACGCCGAAGCGATCAGCGGGCTCACGCCGACCGGCGAGGCGGTCCCCGACAAGAGCTCGATCGTTTACACGCTGCGGTTTCCGCCGCAGCAGCACAAGCTCGCGGCAGGAAAGACGGTCGTCGATCCGGTGACGAAGAAATCACCGGGGACGATCGTCGGCATCGACGATGTGACGGGAACACTCAAGCTCCGGCGCGGGCAAAGGCTGCGCGACCTGCCGCTTCCCCGCGCCATCGCGCCAGGCGGCCCGTACGATACCGACCCGCAGCGCGGAGCGCTCGCGCGGCTCGCGACGGCGATCGCTGATGATGACGACCGCTATCCCGCGTTGCGCGACATCCTCGCGCAGACGCCGCCGCGAATCGCCGGATACATGCCGGGATTCGACATTCAGACGACGGACCTCGCCCAGCAACGCGAGCTTACTGGGGGGCTCGCCGGGAGCTATCTGTTCATCCAGGGCCCGCCGGGAACCGGTAAGACGTGGACCGGCGCGCGCCTGATCGTCGATCTGATGCGTCGCGGCCGGCGCGTCGGCGTCACGGCGACCAGCCACAAGGCGATTCACAACTTGCTCGCCGAGGTCGAGAGAGCCGCGGCCGAGGAAGGCATGACTTTCCGTGGCCTCAAGAAATCGAGCGATGACGACGAGTCGGCATACAAGGGGACGCAGATCACGAACGAGGACGATATCGACGCGTTCGCAAGCGCCGGTCCCGATGTGCTGCTCTTCGCTGGAACCGCGTGGCTCTTCGCCCACGAAAAGCTCGACGGCACCCTCGATACGTTGTTCATCGACGAAGCGGGGCAGGTTTCGCTTGCCGATGCCCTCGCGATGGGAACCGCGGCGCGCAACATCGTGCTGCTCGGCGATCCGCTGCAGCTCGCGCAGGTCTCACAGGGGACGCACCCCGAAGGCACGGGCTCGTCGGTGCTCGAGCATCTGCTCGGTGACAATCCGACGATTCCGGCCAACATGGGCCTCTTCCTCGAAAGCACGCGCCGGATGCATCCCGACGTCTGCCGATTCGTCTCCGAAATCGTCTACGACGGCCGCCTCCACGGTATCCCCGACCTTGCCACTCAGACGACCGCCTTCGGCACGGGATTGCGGTTCCTGCCGGTCGAGCACAGCGGGAACACGTCGGCGTCGCCCGAGGAAGCGGCGACGATCGTGGCCGAAATCGGCAGGATGGTCGGCGCGTCGTGGACCGATCGCGATGGGAAAAGTGCCCCGCTGCAGCAGAGCGATTTCATGGTCGTCGCGCCCTACAACGCGCAGGTGCGAAAGCTTCTCGACACGCTGCGGCAGGCGGGCCTGGGCGGCGTCGAAGTGGGGACCGTCGACAAGTTCCAGGGACGCGAAGCGCCGGTGGTCTTCTACTCGATGGCAACCTCCAGCATCGAGGACGTTCCGCGCAGCCTCGAATTCCTGTTCTCGCGCAACCGGCTGAACGTCGCGGTCTCGAGGGCGATGTGCCTCGCGTTCGTCGTCGCAAGCCCGCGGCTTCTCGAGTCCCAGGCGCGCACGATCGACCAGATGCGCCTCATCAACGCGCTCTGTCGCTTCGTGGAAATGGCAGAAGAGCAGGTGGCGCGGAGGCGGGAAGTTCTTCCCGCATGAACACTGCAACGCGGGAGGGCCCTCGCGCGTGAACGAGCGACGAGAAGCCGCGGCAACGCCGCTGGCGCGAACGCGTTCGCCTGCTTCGAGCCGAGTGCTGTGGGCGATCGCAATCTACACGGTGTCGTTCGCGATTTTTCCGGTGAGCGATGCTTTGGCGAAGCGCCTCGCGACACGGTATCCGGTTGCGGAAATCGCCGCGATGCGCAATGCCGTACACCTCGTCGTCGTGTGCGCGGCGGCGTTCTTCTGGTATGGCGCGCGCACGCTCAAGACGACGCGGCCCGTGTGGCACGCGCTGCGCGGAACAGTCGCGGCGGCCGCGACGCTCTGCATGTTCGCCGCGCTGCGGACAGTACCGCTCGCCAACGTAGTCACGCTGCTGTTCATTACGCCGCTGTTCCTGGTGGCGTTGTCCGGCCCGGTGCTCGGCGAAAAGATACGCTATGGCCAGTGGATCGCCGTGTGTGCCGGCCTGGTGGGCGTGGTGTTCGTCGCGCGCCCGACGCTCGATGGATTCGGATGGGGCGTACCGCTGGCAATCGCCGCGGCGGGCTTCAGCGCGGTCAATCAAATCATGTCGCGCAAGCTGGCCAGGCACGACAAACCGCTCGTGGGCCTGTTTTACATCTCGCTGACCGGTACCGTGCTGTTGGGAGCAGTGTCCTTCCTCGAATGGCGCGCTCCGCGAAGCGAGGACTTGCTGCTGATGATCGCGATGGGGCTGGTCGCTGCCGTGGGCTACTTCGGAGTCTTCAAGGCAATCGAGATCGCGCCACCGCACCGGTTGGCGCCGTTCTACTACCTGCAGATCGTTACCGCTGTAACTTTGGGTTACTGGGTGTTCGGCGAAATTCCCGACGCCTGGGCGGCGCTCGGCATGGCGGTGATCGTCGGCGCGGGCCTTGTCTGTTTCGCGCTCGAGCGCTCGCGTGGCCGGAGGAGTCAGGCGCCGCCAACGTCGGAATGACGCCGGCTCGCGGAGGTCCGTGACACGTGGTCCGGCGCTCTCCGGCGCGCGCGGGTCGCGATTTACCGGGCGCCGCTCCGCGATCGCCCGGGTATAATCCCAAGACGCCGCGCCCGTCCGGGCCCGGCGTTTTTTGTTGCCGCCGCTTTGGCGCGAGGAGCGAGCCATGCGCATCGAGACCGAGGTCAAACTGGACTTCAAGGACGTGCTGATCCGCCCGAAGCGAAGCACGCTCTCGACCCGATCGAACGTCGACATCTCGCGCGAATTCCATTTCCGTCACGCGCAGCTCGACTACCACGGCGTGCCGATCATCGCGGCGAACATGGACACGGTCGGCACCATCGAAATGGCGCACGCGCTGGACGCGTTCGAGCTGTCGACTGCCTTGCACAAGCACTATTCGGTCGACGAGCTCGTCGGCTTCTTCACGAAGCTCGAGCGGAAGTCCGCGGCTTTCTATTCGATGGGAATCACCGCGGCCGACGAAGAGAAGTTCGATCGCGTGTTGGCGGTGACGGGCGCCGGCGCGAGCTCGGCGATCCGCTATGTCTGCATCGACGTCGCGAACGGCTACACCGAGGGCTTCGTGCGCTTCGTCGCAAAAATCCGTGAGCGGCACCCGCACCTGGTCATCATGGCCGGCAACGTCGTCACCGGCGAGATGACGGAAGAGCTGATCCTCTCCGGCGCCGACGTCGTCAAGGTCGGCATCGGGCCCGGCTCGGTGTGCACGACGCGCAAGATGACCGGCGTCGGCTATCCGCAGCTTTCGGCGATCGTCGAATGCGCGGACGCGGCACATGGACTCGAGGGCCATATTTGCGCCGACGGCGGCTGTGCGACACCTGGCGACATCGCAAAAGCGTTCGGCGGCGGCGCGGACTTCGTGATGCTGGGCGGAATGTTCGCCGGCCACGATGAATGCGCCGGGGAGCTCGTCGAACGCGACGGGAAGAAGCTCCAGCGCTTCTACGGGATGAGCAGCCGTGCCGCGATGGAAAAATACGCGGGCGGCGTCGCGCAATACCGCGCTGCCGAGGGCAAGGAAGTGCTGGTGCCGTGGCGCGGGCCCGTCGCGGCGACTGCGCAGGAAATCCTCGGCGGAGTTCGCTCCGCGTGCACGTACGTCGGCGCGCGCCGGCTGCGCGAGCTGTCGAAGCGCACGACGTTCGTCCGCGTATCGCAACAGGCGAACGAAGTGTTCGGGTTGCAGTAGCACATCGCATCCAGGTTGCGGTGCGTCGATCGCATTGCGCTCGACGATCGACTGGGCGCATAGTCCGCAGGCGTTTGTCGGGGGACAGCGTTCGAAGGAGGAGTCATGGCGAAGGACAAGGGGCACGACGGGAGCCACGACAGCGCCAACGACACGAGCAACGACGCGCCGCTGCCCACCGACGCGAGCGTCGCGTCGCGCCGTCGCTTCCTGCAAGGCAGCGTCGCAACCGCGGCGGGTGCGCTGCTGACCGGCGCCGCGGCGGGCAACGCCGAGGCGGGACCCGTGGTGCCGCCCTTTGCCAGGCCCATCGGCCCCAAGCGCCCGAACATCCTGATCCTGATGTGTGACGAGAACCGGTTTCCGCCCGTCTACGAATCGCAGGAAATCCAGGCCTACCGCCAGCAATTTCTCAACACACAGAACCTGCTCCGCCAGAACGGCGTCGACTTCCATCGTCATTACGCCGGATCGGTTGCCTGCAGTCCCAGCCGAACGTCGATCTATACGGGCCAGTATCCGTCGCTGCATGGCGTAACGCAGACCACCGGAGCCGCGAAGGAATCGTTCGATCCGGATGTCTTCTGGCTCGACCCGAACAGCGTCCCGACGATCGGCGATTATTTTCGCGCTGCCGGTTACGCGACGTACTGGCGCGGCAAGTGGCATGCGTCAGACGCGGACATGCTGATTCCCGGCACTCACAGCCAGCTCTTGAGCTACGACTCGCAAAACGGAGCGCCGGATCCCGGCAACGAATCGCTGTACTCACAATCCGATCGGCTCGACCGCTTCGGATTCTCCGGCTGGATCGGGCCCGAGCCGCACGGGAAAGCACCTCTCAACAGCGGATCATCGGTTCCTCCGGGGCAGCTGGGTCGCGACATCAAGTTTGCGCAGCAGGCGAAGAGACTGATCGAGGAGCTCGATCACGGCAAAGGCAACACGCCGTGGCTGATCGTCTCGTCGTTCGTCAATCCGCACGACATCACGCTTTGGGGCTTGTGGGCGCACCTGGGCAAACAGGGCTTCGATTTCACCGTTGAACCCTACGTGCCCTTGAAGCTGTTCGATACGTCGTTGTTCATTCAGACGCAACACGATGATCTATCGAAAAAGCCGAGAGCGCAGGCTTCGTACCAGGCGAGTTATCAGGAGTGGTTCCAGCCGATCCTCGACGACAAGCCGACGCTCGACCTGTACTACCGCTACTACTATCAGCTACTGAAGAACGTCGACGACGACATGATGATCGTCCTGCAGGCGCTGCTCGCATCACGCTTCGCCAAGGATACGATCGTCATTTTCACGTCCGACCATGGCGAGCTGCTGGGATCGCATTACGACATGCACCAGAAGTGGTACACGGCCTACGACGAAGCGATTCGCGTCCCGCTCATCATCTACAACCAGAAGCTGTTTCCGAACCCGCGTTCCGTCGATTCGCTGACGAGTCATATCGATCTGCTGCCGACGCTGCTCGGTCTCGCCGGCCTCGATCCCGAGCCTCTTCGGCTGCAGCTCACGCGCGACCATTCCGACGCGCTTCCGCTCGTCGGCCGCAATCTTGCGCCGCTGGTGCTCGGCAGTATGCCGAGCGTCAACGACCCGCTCTATTTCATGACCGACGACGACCCCAGCCGGGGTCTCAACCAGGACAACTGGACAGGAATCGCATACAACTCCGTCCTCCAGCCGAGCCACCTGGAGACGGTGATCGCGAAGCTCGATGGCAAAGTGTGGAAATACACTCGCTACTTCGACAATCCGCAGTTCTGGAGCGCGCCCGGCTACCCTTCCGGTACTCAAGGTGCACCGGCGACCGTCAACGACACGGTATTCCTGCAGACCGAAGACACGCCGGACGCCCCGCCCTATCCGGGCGCCACGATCGGGCCGCAACCGATCGGCTACAGCGTGACGATCAAGTCGACGCCACCCCTCGACGAATTCGAGATGTACAACGTGAGCGACGATCCGATGGAGCTCTCGAACCTCGCCCGAAACCCGGCGTACGCGGCGCAGCAGACGCTGCTCGCGCAGTTACTGGAGCAGCAGCGCTGCGAGAAGCGACTCGTGCCGCAGAGCGGCGAGGTGCCCGGCGAGCCGCTCTGCGGGATCGTCACCAGCGCAGCCGCGCCGCCAATTCGTCAACAAGGTTGACAATCTCGCCGGCTGCTTCCGGCGTTTGTCGACGAGCGAATGGGGCGCCTAGCGTGGCCCCAGATGCCGTCGCATGAACTCGCCGCCATGCGCGAGCGCCTCGCGTCCCTCGCGCAGCGTCGCGTTCCACAGCGGCCACGCGTGAATCATGTGCGGCCAGACTTCGAGCGTCACCTCGACATCGGCGTTGCCGGCGGCCTCCGCGAAGCGCGTCGCGTCCGACAGCAGCGTCTCCGCCGACCCCACTTGAATCAGCGCTGGCGGGAAACCGCGCAAGTCGGAGAAGAGCGGCGAGATCAGAGGATCATTTCGATCGAGCGGCGGTGGCGCGTAGGCGCTCGCGAGCTCTTCGAGGTACGCCTTGTGGATCAGCGGGTCGTCGGCGTCCTTCGATGTGATAGACGCCCCCGACATCGTGAGATCGGTCCAAGGTGAAGCGAGCCACGCGCATGCAGGAAGGCTTTCACCGGACGATCTGAGTCGATTGACCAGCTCGATCGTCAGATTGCCGCCTGCGCTGTCGCCGCCGACGACGATGTTCGCAGGCGCAACGCCCTGCTTGCGCACGAACCGCCACGCGGTCATCGCGTCGTCGTGCGCAGCCGGATAGGGATGCTCCGGCGCGAGCCGATAGTCGATCGCGAGCGTGCGCATGCCGGCCGCACGGCCGGCCTCCGTCACCATCCGGCGATGGCTGACGATCGAGCCCGAGCAATAGCCGCCGCCATGAAAGAAGAGGAGCACGCGCGACGCGTCACTGCCAGGAGCGAGCGACCATTCACCGCGAACGCCGTCGCAATCGACGGTCGTGAGCCGAATGTCGTCGGCGGCAGGCGATGACCCTCCGACCTCTTCGATGCGCGCGCGGCGCTCGATCCAGCCCACGGGGCGCGGCTTCGATGCGAGCATCCTGCGAATGACGTCGATCTCGCGTTCGGCCATGTCGACAAGGTTCCGCGCCGGCGCGTAAGTGCGATTCTCGCGTCGGCGCGTGCGGATCTGAAACGAGTGCGGACCTAACGCAGCCAGCGTCCGGTGATCTGGTCGTATTCGCCGGACGACTTCGCGAGATGCATCCATGTGTCCATCCAGCCCTTCATCGCCGAATCACCGCGGGGCAGCAGCCACGCCATTTCGCCGTACTGAAGCGGCTTGTCCGGGTTCACCGCGCAGAGTCCCGGCCGCAGCTTTGCCTGAACGATGGTCTCGACCGATTCCGAGATCATCACGTCGGCGTTGCCTTTCAGGATCTCGTCGAAGATCGTCACGTTGTCGGGAAAGATCACGATCTTCGCCTGCTTGAAGTTCGCGCGCGCGAAGCGCTCGTTGCTTCCACCCGGATTCTCGATCACCGTCACGCTCGGCTTGTCGATGTCGGCGATCGTCTGGAACTTCGCGACGTTCTCGCACTTCGTGATCGGCGCCTTGCCGTTCACCATATAGGCATTCGTGAAGAACGCGGTCTTCTGCCGGTCGGTGGTGACCGAAATGCCGCCGACGGCGACGTCGCACTTTTCCAGGAAGTCCTTCATCAGCGCGAGCCACGCGGTCTTCACCATCACGACTTCGACGCCGAGCGCCTTCGCTGCGGACTGGACCAGATCGATGTCGAGGCCTTCGAAGCCGCCGTCCGGTCGCTGGAAGCTGAACGGCTTGTAGTCGCCGGGCGAGCAGACGCGAAGCTTTCCGCTCTTGATCACATCGTCGAGTCGCGAACCCGACGGCGTTTGCGCGAAAGCCTGCGCAGCAAGGACTATCGACGCAACAACGATACCGATGACACGGCCAAGCATGACTCCTCCCGGGGATTTCCGTGCGCTCCGCCACGGTGCGCACGACGCCCGGGATTATAAGACGACAGCGAAGTCAGGCGCCTGCGTTCCTCTTACCCAGGAACGAGAGCGCTATCGGGATCGTCGTTGCCGCTCCGACCGCGAGAAGCGTCCAGCCGACCGCCCGCACCGCGGCTCGCTCGCGCTAAACTTGGCGCCGAATGTCGCTCGCTCGCGTCGCGCCCACCGCCTACACGTACGCCTCCTGGATACTTTCGGGCGTGGGCCTCGTGCTCGTTCTGATGCTGCAGCTTCTGCCGGCGATGCTCGCCGGAATGCTGGTCTACGAGCTCGTCCACGTCATGGCGCCGATCGTGAGTGGCCGCCTTTCGGACAAGCGGGCGAAGATGGTCGCCGTCGTGCTGCTCTCGGCGTTGATGGTGGCAATCACGACGGCCGCTATCGCCGGACTGATCGTGTTCTTCCGGAGCGACGAAGGCAGCCTACCGGGGCTGCTGACGAAGATGGCGGACATCGTCGCGAGCTCGCGCGGGACGCTGCCGCACTGGCTCGTCGATCAGCTGCCCGCGAGTCCGGACGACATGAGAGCGGCGATCGTCGAATGGTTCCGCATCCATGCCGCCGAAATGCAGACGATGGGCAAGGAAGCGGGGAAGCTGCTCATCTATGCGCTGATCGGCATGGTGGTCGGTGCGATGATCGCGCTCCACGAAGCGCTACCCACGGGTCCGCGCGGTCTGCTGGCCGTGGAGCTCATCGAGCGCATCGCGAACCTGGGCGACGTATTTCGGCGCGTCGTCTTCGCGCAGGTGCGCATCTCGCTGCTCAACACGATGCTGACGGGGATCTATCTTGCGCTGTTGCTGCCTCTTTTCGGCGTTAAGCTGCCGCTGACCAAGACGCTGATCGCCGTCACGTTCATCACCGGACTCCTCCCCGTTATCGGCAACCTGATCTCGAACACCGTCATCGTGATCGTGGCGTTGTCCTATTCCCCGGGCGTCGCGATTTCTTCGCTCGGATTCCTGATCGTCATCCACAAGCTCGAGTACTTCCTCAATGCGCGTATCGTCGGCCGCCAGCTCGGCTCGCATGCGTGGGAGCTGCTGCTCGCGATGCTGGTGATGGAGGCGGCATTCGGCATCGCGGGCGTGATCGCCGCGCCGATATACTACGCGTTCGTCAAGGACGAGCTTGCGCGGCAGCGGTTGGTGTAACCGCGAATCGCGCGGCTGTTGCCGGGCTCGGGCCCGCGCCATCTCCGATCGCGCGGCCGTCGTCGGGTTCAGTCCGGCGCCATCCCTTTGTCGGCGAGCTCCTTGATCGCCGCGGGCTTCTTCCTGAGATGCGTAAGGCCCATCCCGCGGAGCACGTGCGGCGCTTTCGTGAACTGGATATTCTCGTAGCCCACGATTTCGATCCGGTTTCCCCACGGATCCATGAAGTCGAGAAACGGCCCCGGCAGTGTCTTCACGCCGGCATCCTTCAACGCCTGTCGAACCGCTTCCTTGTCGTCGACGACGAGGCCGAAATGGCGGCCGTCGTCGGAAGGTTGCTTCCGGCCCTTCTGCAAGGCGATGAACTGATCGCCGAGGTCGATGAACGCATCGGTCTTGCTCTTGCTGCGCATTTCGAACGCGAACAATCGCCCGTAGAACGCGAGCGCCTCGTCGATGTCCCCGACCTCCAGCGCCACATGGTTGAAGCCGATCG
This sequence comes from Casimicrobiaceae bacterium, assembly GCA_035857655.1. Classification (GTDB taxonomy): domain Bacteria; phylum Pseudomonadota; class Gammaproteobacteria; order Burkholderiales; family Casimicrobiaceae; genus CAIWHR01. Next base: position 11,342 of record DASSGI010000299.1, read on the forward strand.
CTCGCGCCTTCTTCGATTCAGTCATCGTATCCTCCGATCGTCGTTCCAGGCTATTTTCGCTCAAACGAAAGGCAATTGCGTGCTGCCGCCCCTGCAAAATCGCGAAAGGGAGCAGGAGGAGCGCGCCGGCTTTCGCCTAGGCGCCGCGTGGTGGCTTGTGATACAGCTCCCGCAGCTCGTCCTTCGCGCGCTCCAGAATTCGCAATCTGCTCTTCGGCAGGTTCTTGCCGGCGCGATTGATGTAGAAAACGAGCATCGACATCGCCGACCGGAACGGTTCCGATTTGCGCCGTTTGCTCGCGTCGGCGGAGCGCTTCAGCGATCGCGCGACGCTCCTCGCGTCGGCTCCCTTGAACACCGCAGGCTCGAGATCGAGCGCGTTGCTCGTGCGCGTGACCTCGCCCGACCAATACCTTGACCCCGCGGAGCTTTTCGCTGCCTTGCGCTTGCGCGGTTTCGCGGCGGTCATCTGCTACCTCGCATTGTCTGCACCTTGCGCGTGATCGATGACGCAGTTGTTTTCATGCAAACGCCGTACCATCATCGGCGGAAGGAAGAGGCCGGGCCCCAGGTGTATTTCTGCAGCGTGTACGCGCTTGCAGCGTGAGAAATCCCGGTAAGAATTGCTCGCATGCGGTACGATTTTCCATGGCCGCGCGGCGCAAAGCGGGCAAGAAGAGCGCAGGCATCCTGCTGTACCGGCGCTCGCCGACCGGAATCGAAGTGTTCCTCGCTCACCCCGGCGGACCGTTCTGGGCAAAGCGCGACCTTGGAGCGTGGACGGTTCCCAAAGGGGAAGCCGACGCGGACGAAGATCTGCTGGAAGCTGCGAAGCGCGAGTTTCGCGAGGAGACCGGCGCCCGCGTGGACGGCGCGTTCGTCGCGTTGAGCCCGGCGCGCCAGCCGAGCGGCAAGGTGATCCACGCGTGGGCGGTCGAAGGCGACATCGACGCCGCAGCGATCACGAGCAACACGTTTGCGATCGAATGGCCGCCGCGGTCCGGTATGTCGCGCGAGTTTCCCGAAATCGACCGCGCCGGATGGTTCACGCTTGCCGAAGCTCGCGAGAAGCTTCTTCCCGGTCAGGTCCCGTTGCTCGACGAGCTCACCCGGATCGTCCCGGATTGACCGATTGCGCCTCTCGCGATCACGCGGCGTGCAGCACCTGCTGATCGAGCGGATAGATGGGACGCCGGACGTTGCGAAACGGAAACAGCCCGTAGTTCGAGCTCGTCACGCCTCCGCTGTCGCATTCGACGAGCGCCGACGAGAGTGGAACGAAGCTCGGGCGGCAGTACATCCGCGACTTGAGAATCAGGAAATCGAAGCGGCGCGGGTCGACGCCTGCGCTTTCGTAGACGCCGAGGTCGAGCGGC
>DASSGI010000300.1:0-6887 GCA_035857655.1 Casimicrobiaceae bacterium
GTGATTCTCGTGGCGACGATCGAGAGGGTCGTGGGGCTGGGACGCATCATTCGCGCGCGATGAGATCCCGCTTCCTCATGGCGCCGTGGTGCTGAATCGACCCGAGCCCATCGACTCGATCTCCGCTACCTCGCGAGCGCTCGCCAGCCCCGTCATTGCGGCGGCGACGAGCCCGCCGCATTGCGGACCGAGCGTGAAGCCGTACGTGTTGCAGATCGAAACGAAGAGCCCGGGGCGGCCCGGCACTGCGCCCAGAATCGGCCGCCCATCAGGCGTGTAGATGTTGGGTCCTGCCCATGTACGAATGACGGAGACTTCGCCGAGCAGCGGCACGATGCGCCGGGCGAGCGCGAGCGAGCCGCGCAGGCTGTTCTGCAGTACCGCTGGGCGGCCGAACACGGAGTCGCGCGCGGCTTCCCATCCGCCGCCGATCAACACGTTCCCGTTAGCGACCTGTTTCAGCGTCAAGCGCTCTTCGGTGTGATAGACGAGGTGCTCGACAAAAGGCGCGCATGGCTCGGTCGCGATCATCTGGATCACGCGATGCTCGAGCGGCAACGCGATGCCGGCGGTCCCCGCAATTACGCCGGATGACGAGCCCGCGGCAATTACGACACGATCGCACCGCACCGGGCCGGCGATCGTGTCGACGCGCCAGCCGCTTCCGCTCTCGTCGATCCGCTCGACACGTGCGTTGAGCATGAAACTCGCGCCCGCATTACGCGCGCCATCGGCGAGCGCCGCGACGGCGGCGAGTGCGTTCGCCATGCCTTCGTCGGGGCAAAGGCTTGCCCCCAGCACGTGACGGGCGATGTAGGGGGCGCGCCGGTGCAGCTCGCCGCTATCGATCATGCGCACGTTCAAGCCCTGCGAGCGCTCGAGCGCGACCTTCTCCTGAAGGAGCTGCATCTGGCGATCGGTCTCCGCCACCATGATCCCGCCGGGACAGCGCAGCTCGATGTTGCCGGGAAGCTCGCTTGCGAGGCGCTTCCACAATGCCAACGCTTCGATGAAGAAGGGCAGCGTTCGCGCGAACTCGGTAACCCAGGCATCGTCCTTCGTGGCGTGACTGAAGGGTGACAGTTGCAGATGCAGGTTGCCGGCGTTGGCAGCCGACGCTCCGGCGCCGATGTCGTCCGCGTCGATCACGAGGACTCGTACGCCCGTCCGCGCGAGAAAATAAGCCGTGCTGCAGCCGTAGATGCCGGCGCCCAGCACGGCAACGTCGGTCTCCCGCACTACACGAGATCCTTGATTCGGATCGGCTTGATCGGTGCGCGCGGTGCGAACGCAAACCGCTCATCGCGAGCGGCGCCGGCTGATTGCGGGAGCAGCGACGCGACGATCGACTCGCAGTAGCGACCCTGGCAGCGCCCCATGCCGGCGCGCGTGCGGCGCTTGATCGCACCCAGCGTCGTCGCGCTGCTGCCGATCGCGTCCTCCACCTCCGCGTATGTCACGTTTTCGCAGCGGCACACGATCGTGTCGTGTCGCGCGAGCTGGGTGCGCACGACAGGTGCAGCGAAGGTTCGCCAGAGCGCGCGCTGAAACGACAGGTGTTGCGCAAGCTGAGGCCGGGCCGTCCCGAGCTCGCGCAGCGCCGGAGCCGGTACCGCCAACCCAAGCGACCGCGCAACCGCACATCCGGTGACGAATCCCTGGCAGCGCGCCACCTGCGCGCCGCGAAACGCGGCGGCATCGCCGATCGCATATACGCCGGGTAGTGTGGTCAAACCGTCGAAATCGACGATCGTCGCGAGCCGGCCTTCCGAGTCGAGATCGTGCCGGCAACCCAACGCGCGCGCGATCTCGTTCGCGGGCAGGAAGCCGTAACCGCCGCAGATGGCGTCGGCAACGAGCTTACTCGCGGTTTGCATTTCGGGTTGGCCGGAGGCGTCGATCCGCGCAACGGTGCAGGACTCGACGTGCGTGGTTCCGTGTGCCGCGATGACGGCGCTCTGGTAATAGATCGGAACGCGTGCGCGCCGGAGGCGCGCGACATATCCCAGTCCCTGGGCGATCAACCGGGGTGACGCGCGCGCCGCGTCGATGAGACTTGCCAACTGCGAGGACGGATTCGATGTCTCGACGACCGCCGCAATGTCGGCGCCGGCCCTGACGAGCTCCGCCGCCAACTGAAAATTCAACGGGCCGTTGCCGCCGACAACCATGCGTCTCCCGGGCACGACGCCGTACGCGCGCAGCAGCGTTTGGGCGGCGCCGGTGGTCATGTAGCCGGGCAACGTCCATCCGGGCAGCGGCACGCCGCGCTCGTATGCGCCGGCGGCGAGCACGAGGCGCTCGGGCGCGAAGACGCATTGCGCACCAGCGACCGTGGCGGCGAGCTCCTGCGGGCCGAACGCACCCCACACGGTCGCGTCGGCAAGGAACTCGACACCTGCCGCGGCGACTTTCGCGATCAACTCCCGGCCCTCGCGCATCTGGGCATCGACACTCTCCGCCCCGACGCGCTGCTTGAAGTATTGGCCGCCCGGCTTCGCACGCTCGTCGACGACGGTGACCCGTGCGCCGCACAAAGCCGCGGCATATGCGGCCGCAAGTCCGGCAGCTCCCGCACCGACGACGAGAACTTGCACTGGCTTGACCGTTGCCGGCTGCGCAGCAACGGTCGAAGCCGGCGGTAACGACGGCGCGTAGTTCTGCGCCGCCGTCGCCATGCCGTCGGCGACGATCTCCATGCACGCGCGGCGGCTCGGCAGACCGTCGACGTGCACGACGCATTCCTGGCACACGCCCATGCCGCAGAAGATTCCGCGCGGAGCGCCGTCGCGTCGTCTACCCAGCGCGGAGATGCCCGCTCGAGTGAGCGCGGCAGCGATCGTCTCGCCTTGCCGAGCCTCGACCGGCGTACCGTCGAACGTGAACTTCATCGCGGGGCGAAGAAATCCGCCGACGTGGATTCGCCGATGACCGCGCCGTTGGCCATCAGCACCATGCGAGCGCGAAGCGCATGGACGAGGAGGGGCTCGTGGGTGGCGACGATGACCGTGCGGCCCTCGCGCGCGAGCGCGGCGATTGCCTCGCCCACTTCGTGCTTCAACTCGGGGTCGAGCGCTGCGGTCGGTTCGTCGAAAAGGATGATGTGCGGCTCCATGCACAACGCCCGCGCAATCTCCACGCGTTGCTGCTGGCCGCCGGACAGTTGTGCGGGATAGCGCATCGCGAACTCGGCCATGCGCACCTGTGCGAGATGGCGAAGTGCGAGCGCCTCCGCCTCGCGGCGCTCCAGCCTGCGCACACGGCGCAAGCCGATGGTCAGGTTGTCGATTACGCGCATGTTGAGAAACAGCGCCGAGCGCTGGAACACCATGCCTACCGCGCGGCTCGGCGTCGGCCGCACGAGCGGTCCCACGGCCGCGCGCACGCCAGCGATCTCCATCGTTCCGGATTGAATGGGTTCCAGGCCGGCGATGCAGCGTAGCAGCGTGGTCTTACCCGAGCCGGACGGACCCCACAGCACGACGCATTCGCCGGGCATCACGGTAACGTCGACGCTGTGCAGCGCGTGAAATTGCCCGTACCACTTGTCGATCGCGGCGATCCGCACGATCGGTGATGTGGTTTGCGACGCGAGGTTAACCATGACGAATGTCCCCGACGAAGCGCCGCTCGAGTCTCGACACGACGGTGGTCAGGACGAGGAACACCGCAGCGACGAAGAAGTAGAGCTCGGGGAAATAGCGGGACCATTCGTCCCTGGTGATCGCAGTGTTCGCCGACGCCATGAAATCGAAGAGCCCCACGACGAGGAGCATCGACGTGTCTTTGAGCGCGACGACGACCTGATTGATCGTTGCGGGCACCGTATAGCGCAGCGCCTGCGGCAACTCGACCGCGATCTTAGTCTGCAGCGGCGTGAGTCCCAGGCTCAGTGCCGCCTGCACTTGCCCGGGCGGGACACCTTGAAGACCGCCGCGGATGATCTCAGCCTGGAAGCACGCGTAGAAGAGCGCCATGGCGAGGATGATGCGGAAGATCTTGTCCGGCGTCAGCCAGCCCGGGAGCATCAGCGGGATGACGACCGCCGCACAGAAGAGGATAGTGAGGATCGGCACTGCCCGCACGATCTCGATCGCTGCCGTGCATACGATGCGAAACACGGGCAGCCGCGAGCCGCGACCCAGCGCGAGCACGATCGCAAGGGGGAATCCGAGCAACACCGTCGCGATGAAGACGAAGAGGGAGAGCGGCAGGCCGCCCCAGGCATCGGTCGGCACGCGCGCGAGATCGAAGATGCCGCCCGCCATCAGCACCAGGAATGCGAGGGCGGCCACGATCCACAGTGCGATGACGTAGCGCAGCCGGCGGACGCCGAATGCGAACGTGGCGGCGAGTGCCAGCGCGACGACACCGAGCGCGATGCCCGCCCGATACTGCTCGGCATACGGATACAGGCCGAACAGAATGGTCCGCGCATGCGCGTACACGACGGCCCAGCACGCGCCCGTCGCGGCGGCACAGGCTGTCGGCTGCTCGGCAACGACGACGCTGTCGACGAACACCCAACGCGCGACGCTCGGGACGAAGTAGACGGCGAGACCGACGAGCACGATCGCCAGGACGGCATCGACCTTGGTTGCCACGACATGGTGGCGAAGCCGCTGCCCGAGCGAGGCGCGCGGCGCGCTCATCGCTCGCCGCGGCGGGCGAGTGCCCGGTTATAGGCATTGCCGATCGCCGAGATGCCGAAGCTGATGCAGAGGTAGACGAGCATGAGCACCGCGATTACGTCGAGCGACTGCCCGGTGTGATTGATCGCGATGACCCCGACCGCGAACAGGTCGGTATAGCCGATGGCGACGGCGAGCGAGCTGCTCTTGGTGAGCGAGATGTACTGGTTGATCAGTGGCGGCACCGCGATCCGCACTGCCTGCGGGATCGTAATGCTCCAGAAGATGCGCGCGTCCGACAGCCCGATCACGCGCGCCGCCTCGATCTGCTGCGGTGGTACCGCACGTATTCCGGAGTTCACGATCTCCGCGACGAACGCGACGTTGTACGCGACGATCGCGGCCACCATGGCCATGAACTCGGGTGAAAGGTGCGTTCCGTCGACAAAGTTGAAACCTTGCAATCGCGGCTGCGTGACATCGACCTTGCCCGAGAGGCCTGCCGCTACGATCGCGACGGCGATCGAGAGGGGAATCGTGACGGTACCGCGCAGGCGTACGCCGCGCCACGCATTGAGTGCGCGGACGGCGATTGCGCAAACGATCAACGCAACGATTGCCGCAAGGAGAGTCCAACGTGTGAACTCGAACCCGACATGCGGAATGTACAAGCCGCGATTGGAAACGTAGCAGCAGCCGAAAAGCTCGATCGACTGGCGCACCGGCGGCGCGAGGCGCGTGAGGTGATACCAGAAGAACACCTGAACGATCAGCGGAATGTTGCGGAAGGTCCAGATATAGAGGCGCGTCGAGCCGCGCAGGATCCGACTCTGCCCGGCGCCGAGGAGCGCCAGAAGCACGCCCGCTGCGGTCGCGAGCACGATGCACACGGCGGACAGCACGAGGGTATTGATGAGCCCGGCAAGGAATGTCCGCCAATAGGGATCGGCCGGACCCTGCGGGATGAACGATGACGCGACGTCCCAGCCGGTGCGGTCGAACAGGAAGCTGAACCCGGTCGCGATGCCCTGCCGCAGCAGGTTGTCGTGCGCCGTGATCGCCATGGCAGCTAGTGCTGCCAACAGCACGGCGACAAACCCGGCTTGAAGCGCGCCGGATAGCGCGGGCTTCATGCGCGTGCAGCGCCGGACAACACGCTGAGTGTCGTCCGCGGCAGGCTACGGGGAAACGCGGTCGCGCCGGTCAATCGAACGGCGGCGAGTACATGATTCCGCCCTGGTTCCAGGGCTTGTTGTAGCGGCGCTCGAGCTTGAGCGGCGAATCGGCTCCGAGGTTGCGGTTGTAGATCTCGCCGTAGTTGCCGACCGTCTTGATGACCTCGTACGCCCAGGTCTCCCGCAGTCCGAGCTTCTTGCCTACTCCCGGGGTTACGCCAAGGAGCTTCTGGACGCGCGGATCGGGATCGCTCTTCTTGGAATCGACATTCGCGGACGTGATCCCGAGCTCTTCCGCCTCGATCATCGCGAAGATCGTCCAGTCCACGACGTTCAGGAACTTGTCGTCGCCCTGGCGCACGACCACGCCCTGAACTTCCTTGCCGAGGGCGTCGGGGAGAATGACATGGTCGGCCGCATTGGGCGCGGCGAATGCGCGCACCGCCGCCAGCTGCTCGAAGCCGTTCACCATCGCATCGCAGCGCTTCGCGAGATACGCCTGGTCGCGCTCGTTGCCGTTCTCGAAGGTGAGAAGCTTGTACTTCTTGTTGTTCTTCGTGAAGAAGTCGGCAGTCGCCTTCTCGAGAGTGGTCCCGGCCGTGGTGCAGATGGTCGCGCCGTCGAGGTCGGTGCCCTTGGTCACGCCCAGCGACTTGTAGACCATGATGCCGTTGCCGGTGAAGAGGTAGGGCGTCGAGAACATGAAGCCGAGGTCGGTAGTGCGCGTCAGGTTCATCGCCGTGTTCTTGGCGATGACGTCGACCTGGCTGCTCTGAAGCGCCGGAAAGCGCTGCACGAAGCTCACCGGGATCAGCTTCATCTTCTTGTCGTCGCCCAGGATCGCAACCGCGAGCGCGCGGCAGATGTCGACGTCGAGTCCCTTCCATTCACCTTTCGCGTCGACGACGGCGAACCCCGGTGAATTCACGGTAGCGCCGCTACACAGAAGCTCGCCGCGCTTGGTGATCGCGTCGAGCGTCGGGCTCTGCGCGCCCGTCACGCCCGCCGCGGTGAGGCCAATGCAGCCCAACGCGAGAGCTGCCCACGAACGAATTCGTTTGCTCCTCAAGGTCTCCTCCTT